>CAINFN010000068.1 GCA_903848125.1 uncultured Bacteroidota bacterium | reverse complement strand
CTTTTCATATAGACATCAAAAAATGCTTCTTGACCATTGGTTTTAGCAATAGCAAAAGTTGGATCTGCTTTTATATATTCATCCAATGAAATTTTAACTTCTTTATAAGCATCTGGATTCTTTTTAGCTAAAACTGAATCTCTATTGATACCGCTATAAATACGAGATAACCAGTAATACCCTTCTGCAGAAGTTTTTAGGGCTGGTTTTTTAGTAACAATTTTATCAAAATCTGCTTTTGCATTTTCGAACTTAAATATTAAAACATTATTTTTTACTTTTTCAAAATCCTGAGCTTGTAAATTTTGAAACGTAAACAAAATCGCTAAAAGCCCGATAATTTTTTTCATATTTTTCTTTTTTATTATGAATTATTACTGTTAAATGATAACTATTGGTTGACTAAAAATTAAGGTTACTCTACTACTGGATTTTCAGGTGAATCATTTGAAGCAGTTTCTTCTGTTGAATCTGCTGAAGCATCAGTTGAAGCATCCGAGGTATTGGTTTCATCTATATCAGCAGCTACTTCATCTTGTTCTTCAATTTTAGAAGTGGCCGCAATTTCATCTCCTTCATCTAAACGAATTAAAGTTACTCCTTGTGTAGCTCTGCCCGCTTCACGAATATCTGTAATTCTTGTTCTGATGGTTACACCCGATTTACAAGTGATGATCAAATCTTCTTTTTCCAACACATCCATAATGCCAACCAAACTACCCGTTTTCTCTGTAACATTAATGGTTTTAACCCCTTTACCACCACGGTTGGTAATTCTGTATTCTTCTATAGCAGTTCTTTTACCAAAGCCTTGTTGACTCACTACCAATATGGTGCGGTCTTTATCATCTTTATGCACACAAACTAATCCTACTACTTCGTCATTTTCATTGTCTACTTCAATACCCGCAACTCCAATCGCACCGCGACCAGTAGGACGTACTTTTTCTTCAGGGAAACGAATGGCCCTGCCCGATTTCACGGCCATCATCACTTCATTGTTACCATCGGTTAAACGCGCTGCTAATAATTCATCGCCTTCATTAATTGTAATGGCATTTACACCACTTACTCTTGGACGACTGAAATCTTCTAAACATGTTTTCTTGATGATACCACGCTTGGTACATAAAATAATAAAGTGGTTTTGTACGTATTCTTTATCATCTAACTTACGTACTTCAATAATTGCTTTTACTTTATCATCTGGAGGTATTTGAATCAAGTTTTGAACCGCTCGGCCTTTACTTGTTTTTTCACCTTCAGGTATTTCATATACTCTTAACCAGAAACATCTTCCTTTTTCGGTGAAGAATAACATGGTATCATGGGTAGATGCAATAAATAAATGCTCTACAAAATCTTCATCTCTTGTTTTGGTACCCATTGCACCACGACCACCTCTTTTTTGTTGACGATATTCTGAAACAGCTGTTCTTTTAATATACCCTAAATGAGAAATAGTAATGACTACATCTTCTTCCTCAATTAAGTCTTCTAATTTCATTTCATCAGCTAAGTATTGAATTTCAGTTTTACGCTCGTCACCAAACTTTTCTTTTACTTCTAATAACTCAGTTTTGATGAGTTCAAAACGCAAATGCTCGCTGCCTAATAATTCATTCAATGATTTAATGATTTGCATCAAATGCTCAAACTCTTCTTTTATTTTCTCACGCTCCATGCCTGTTAAACGTTGCAATCTTAATTCTAAGATGGCTTTGGCTTGGATATCAGAAATACCCCAACCTGCAGTCATTAGGCTTTCTTTGGCAGCTTCTGGATTGGCAGAATTGCGGATCAAACGAATCACTTCATCCAAATGATCTAAAGCAATTAAATAACCTTCTAAAATATGTGCACGTTCTTGTGCTTTTCTTAATTCAAATTTCGCACGACGTATCACCACTTCCATTCTAAATTCAATAAACTCACTTACTAAATCACGTAAGTTTAAAATTTTAGGACGGCCTTTGCTTAATGCCACATTATTGATACCATAACTAGTTTGTAATTCGGTAAACTTAAATAATTGATTGATGATGACTTGCGCCACAGCATCTTTTCTAAGTTCAATTACTATACGCGTTCCTTCACGTTTGTTACTTTCGTTGTTGACATGCGTGATACCATCAATGGTTTTATCCACTACTAACTGACCAATACGATCCGTTAAATTGTCTCTATTAACTTGGTAAGGAATTTCATTGATCACAATTAATTCACGACCATTGGCTTTAGTTTCAACATTACACTTACCACGTAAAACAACTCTACCACGTCCGGTCATTAATCCTTGTCTCACCCCTTCCATACCATAAATCACACCCCCTGTAGGAAAATCGGGTGCTTTCACATATTGCATCAATTCTTCAACAGTAATATTGTTGTTTTCGATATAAGCGATACAACCATCCACTACTTCATTTAAGTTATGTGGCAACATATTAGTCGCCATACCCACCGCAATACCTGAAGAACCATTCACTAATAATTGAGGAATACGCGTAGGTAAAACAGATGGCTCAGATAAGCTATCATCAAAGTTCAATTGAAAATCTACCGTGTCTTTTTCTAAATCATCCAACATGGCTTCAGAGATCTTTTGTAATCTAGCCTCTGTATAACGCATCGCAGCTGGAGGATCTCCATCTTGGTTACCAAAGTTACCCTGGCCATCCACTAATTTGTAACGCATAGTCCACTCCTGGGCCATACGCACTAATGTATCATAAATAGCACTATCACCATGGGGGTGAAATTTACCCATCACTTCTCCCACAATACGTGCCGATTTTTTATAAGCTTTGTTGCTATTGTTTCCCAACTCATTCATCGCATATAAAACTCTACGATGTACTGGTTTAAAACCATCTCTCACATCAGGCAAAGCACGTCCAACAATTACCGACATAGAATAATCTATGTAGGATGTTTTCATTTGCTCTTCGATGTTTACTCTTATGACACGATCATTGTCTTGAGTTTGTTCTGTTCCTAAGTTTTCGTTGATATTGTCTTCCATAAGGTATAATTTCTTTACATCAATTTGAGGCGTTTTTTTAAGCCAAAAATGATGATTTACGAAGATACCTTTTCAAGCCCTTTTTTGCTATTTTTAAGTACTAATTTTTAACCACATTTATCCACAGTTGTGGGTAAGAAATGCGGCAATTTTAGCACCAATTTTAATGGATTTGGACAGCATATTTTGGAACTAGAAAAACTAATTTATGGGCATTAAATACCGTCTCATTAGGAAGCTTCTGTAGTGGTTTTCTTCAACTCCCATTCATAATCTAATTGACGCTTTTCTAAATTAGCCGCTACCACCTTAATGGTGACCTTGTCACCCATATTAAATTTGCGACCCGATCTCCTGCCTACTAAAGCATAGTCGGATTCAACCAGCCTAAAATCATCAAATTTTGACAAATTAGTAATGCTTACTAAACCTTCACATTTATGCTCAATGGTTTCGACCCAGAAACCAAAACTAGACACCCCGCTAATGATCCCTTCAAAGCTTTGACCTAAATAATCACGCATAAATTCAACTTGCTTGTATTTATTGGCAGCCCTTTCTGATTCCATAGCAGCACGTTCTCTTTCACTGCAATGCACACATTTTTGTTCTAAATCGGTGTCGTTCATAGGATGCTCAAGTAATACTGATTGAACAATGCGATGTACTAGAATATCAGGATACCTTCTAATTGGCGAAGTAAAATGGCAATAATGTTCAAAGCCTAAACCATAATGCCCAATATTATTACTGGTATAAATGGCTTTGGCCATGGTTCTAATACCCAATTGCTCTAGCACATGTTGTTCTGGTTTGCCTTTTGATGCCAACATTAAGTTATTGAAACTATGGGCTATATGGGTGGGTGTTGAAATATCAAATGGATAGCCATGTTTCTTTGCAAAATCAATGAATGGCGCTAATTTTTCTTCATTGGGTTGATCATGCACGCGATAAGGAAAAGGAATGGGTTCTTTTTTAATTTTAACCTGCCCCATTTTTTGTGCAATGAGTTGATTGGCTTTGAGCATCAACTCTTCAATTAATTGATGTGATTCTTTACTTTCTTTAATGGTGATGCCTGTAGGTTTTCCTTTTTCATCTAAAGTAAAACGCACTTCCTGCGAGGAAAAATTAATGGCCCCATTATCAAATCTGGCTTTGCGTAATTTTTGAGTCCAATCCAATAGCCATAAAATTTCATTCGAATGATACCCTATTTTGGTATCAATAATTTCTTGTACTTGTTCGTAAGTAAATCTTCTATCAGAATGGATAATGGTTTTACCAAACCAGGTACCCACAATTTTGCCAGCTGCATCCACTTCAAAACAGGCCGAGAAAGTAAGTTTATCTTCCTTTGGTCTTAAAGAGCATAGTTCATTGGAAATACGTTCAGGCAACATTGGATAAACCCTATCAGGTAAATAAACCGAAGTAGCTCTTTCATAAGCTTCTTTATCCACTGCCGTGTTGGGTTGCACAAAATGACTCACATCCGCAATGTGTACGCCAATTTCTAAATGGCCATTGGCTAATTTTTGATAAGATATTGCGTCATCAAAATCTTTAGCATCTACTGGATCAATGGTAAAAGTAAGTACCTCACGGAAATCTTTTCTTTTTGCTACTTCAGCAGCATCTATCTTATCTGTTAAAGATTTAGCAAACTGAATCACTTCATCACTAAAGGACAAAGAGAAACCCGCTTCTGCCACAATAGATTGCATGGCTAAATCATTTTCTTGTTCAGGGGTGAATATTTTTAATACCTCTCCTTCTGGTTTGCGACTTGATTTTTCCCATTTGGTTAATTGAACCAATACTCGGTCATTGTCTTTAGCCCCATTTAATTTGTTCATTGGAACATAAATATCCGGCATAGGAAATACACTACTAGGAATAAAAAAAGCAGTTCTTTCTTTTACTTGCATGGTGCCAGCAAAGGAAACTTGTTTTCTTTTTAATACCTCTAACACCTTTCCTTCCTTTTTTCCGGAAGCTTGTCTAATTTTTGTTATTTTAATACTTACTTCATCTCCTTTTAAGGCCGTATTAAAGTCGTTTGGAAAAACCAATATATCATTTTCTAATCCTTGTACTATTACAAAACCCATTCCGGATTTAGCAATATCAAGTATACCCTTGTAAGTAGTTACAAGGTGTGTATGTTTAGTGGTTGTTTTTTTTGTGTTCTTTTTAGTTCCCATTTATTTTTTTATAAAATTGCGCAACATAATTTAAGACCAATTCATTGAAATTTCTTTCTGAATCAAATAAAAATTTCGGCTTTATGGGTAATACATATAAAGGAATATTGTTTAATTCTTGTGTGTATTTTACCAATCTTACAGCGTCTTTTTCGGTGGTTAATATTAATTTGCTTTTTGAATTAATTTGATCAAATTTTTCTTTCATTTCTTGTAAGTCTTCTATTGAAAAAATATGATGATCACTGTAACTTATTTGATAATAAGTATGTGTGTGTTCTTGGATATAATTTTTTAAAGATAAAGGATTGGCTATACCACAAACCAATAATACCTCGTCTCTCATGGTTAAAATCCATTGATCGGCTGGATTATAAATATGATAGGGTGTACCGTACTGAATCGTTGTAAAAAAGATACTTTGGTGTTGCTCGGGGTAAATTTTTTCAATAATCTCGTCTCTTTCAATTGTACTTAAATTGGCAGGACATTTGGTGACAATAATAATATCTGCTCTTTTTGCAGCATCACGATGATCTCTTAAGTCGCCAGTTGGAATAAAAAAATCATCACAGTATAAATTATCATATTCGGTCAAAAGAATATTAAAATCTGCTACAATTTCTCTATGCTGAAAAGCGTCATCTAAAATAATAGCTTGAATTTTAGGCACATCTTGAATCAATTGAGGAATGGCTTCAATTCTTCTTTCTCCCACTGCTACGGAAACATTAGGAAATTTTATGTGAAACTGCATGGGCTCGTCTCCTATTTCAAGTGCAGTCGTATTTTGATCTGCTAAAGCATATCCTTTTGTTTTTCGCTTATACCCTCTGCTTAAAGTACCTATTTTATATTCTTCTGATAAGATAGATAAAAGGTGCTCCACCATGGGTGACTTTCCAGTTCCACCTAATGACAAATTACCTACACAAATCAAAGGGACATTAAATCGAACAGAATGAAGATAATTTTTATCATACATCCAATTTCTTAAAGAAACAATCCAACCATAGATCAGCGCAAATGGTAAAAGTAAAACTCTAAAGGATTTTAAAAATACATTGTTAAAATTCATAACTATTCCAAGGCGTAATACAATAGGTCAAAGGTACATCAAATTCATGGGTATCTTGGATATTTGGGATGGGCTCAAAGTAGGATACCCCTATTCTAGGCCTATCCTTAGGGAAGTTGGCGAAATACTTATCATAGAATCCCTTTCCAAAACCTATTCGATGCCCTATTTTATCAACTCCAATTAGCGGAACCAATATGGCATCAATGAATTGGGCTTGTATTAATTGAGTAGGTAAAGGTTCCATCACACCATATTTATTTTGATGCAAAGTTTCAGTTTCGGCATAAAACTGCATGGTTAAATCACTGACATGAACGATTGGATAGGCCATGATTAAATCCGGAATAACTGCTTTTAAGTATTTAGCAAACAGTAAAGTATTGGGTTCGTTTTGATGTGCTAAAGGATAAAAACTAGCAACGCAATGTACATTTGACCAATCTTGTTTTTGCAATTGAATTAACAGTAAGTCATCCAACTTAAGACATTCATTGGCAGTCAAATTTTTTCTTTGCGCCAGTAATTGTTTTCTTGCCTCAGACTTAATCATACTTATATTTTAGATCTACTCAAAAAAGCTAAATACGGTTGCGCCATAATTTCTTTGAAAACTAAAACCTGCGAAATTTTCATAGTTGTTTCTTGGCGTATGCTCTAATATAAAATACCCTTCTGGTGAAATTAATTTTCGTTCCACTATAATTCTTGGTAAATCATCAATGGTATTTAATGCATAAGGAGGCCCTGCAAAAATGATATCGTATTGCTGGGTGCAACTATTTAAATACTGAAAAACATCCATTCTTACTAGCTGCGTATTTTCAATTTTTAAATGTTCAATATTGGACTTTATAAATTCCAACATCTGATTGTCTTTTTCAACAATTGTTAATTGAGTTGCCCCTCTGGAAGCCAATTCATAACTAATGCATCCAGTGCCACCAAATAAATCCAAAGTATTGGCACCATCTAATTGCACTCTGGTTTGTAAAATATTAAACAATCCTTCTTTAGCTACATCCGTAGTAGGTCTTGTATGCGGCATATTACTAGGAGGATTAATTCTCCTGCCTCCATATTTTCCTGATATAATTCTCATTAAAAAATAAAATAAGGTGCGTAAATAGGATCCGAAATTTCTTTATTTAAAGCAGCACCAATACCCATATCAGCTATAGTACTGATCGTTCCAGTTCTAAAATAAGGCATTAAGGTAGCAATCAAATTTGAATGATCAGTAGGATGACCAATTACTTTTAAATCTATTGAGTTAGTATCTACTCCAGCTTGAATACAAGCATTTAAGACAGTATAAATATTTTGGTCTTTCCCTCCCAAAGGAAAATAATTGAACAATTTGGTTTTACCTTGTTGTTTAATATGAATAATAAGTTGATTATCAAAAAGCACTACTTGAATTTCATCATTACTATTATTTTGCAATAAAAAACTTGCATAATGTTGCCATTTACCTGTTGGAAAAGTTCTAGTGAGTAAAGAACTTAAGTCATCAGGTACTCCATACACTAAACAATGATTTGCATTTAAAGGGGTTGTATAAATTTCTTCGTCATTTTTTGCACCAAAAATCAATTGTAATTCATTGGCATATTGTAAAGCATCTTCATGAGCATGTTCAACAGTTAACAACATCCTAGGGGCATTCATTACAAAATAAATTTTATTAAATACAGAATGAATGAGTGTTGAATTATTTTGTAAAAACCCTATTAATTGATTCCAACCTGGTAATTCAGGGGTATTCACAAAATGCTCTATAGCCACAAATTCATTAACAAGTATGTTTTTTACAACAAAAACTATACTTTGTTCATCTACTACTAAATAAAGATTTTCCACCTTATTATTTGCAGTACTTACTAAATTTCCGTAAACGCTTAATTTCTTTTGTGCCATGCTTTAATTCTTATGCAATGATATAAAAAAAGGAGCAGTTCTTTGCAGAAAGTAATTGTAGATTTGCAATAATATGAGTACCCATCAGGAAACCCCCTCTTTACAAGTTACCATTAGCAGTAAACAAATATTGGCTATTTCGTTGCCCATTGCATTGGCAATCATGGTGCCTCAGGTGAATTTTGTAATCAACAATATATTTTTAGGGGCACTTAGTACTGAAGCACTTGCCATAGGAGGCATTACGGGCGTATTTTATTTAATATTTGGGGTAATGGGTCAAGGCTTAAACAATGGTTTACAAGCACTCATCTCTCGCAGAGCTGGCGAAAACAGAGTTGACGAAATAGGTATTTTATTTTCACAAGGGGTTATCATTTCCATCTTTTTATCAATACTTGGCATTTCCTTTACTTACTTTATAGCCCCACCCCTATTTCATATTTTTTTACACGACCCACAACGTGCGAATACGGTCATTGAATTTTTAAAAATTAGAATTTGGGGCATACCCTTTCTATTTATTTATCAAATGCGCAATGCCCTACTAGTTGGTACCAACCAAAGTAAATTTTTAATAATTGGAACTGCTACAGAAGCCCTCATTAATATATTTTTCGACTACTCCTTCATATTTGGACATTTTGGATTTAATGCCATGGGTTTAAACGGAGCTGCTTATGCATCCATCATATCTGAAATAATGGGACTACTGGTGATATACTTAGTGATTCACTACCAAAAAATTGGAGCCCGCTTCGAACTATTCAAAAGCTTTTCAGTAAAGTGGGACTATATTAAATTAATATTGGTGCAGTCATCTCCTATTATGATGCAGTATATGATTAGCATTATAAGCTGGGAGTTCTTTTATATTTTAATTGAACACCGAGGGGAACAGGCTTTAGCTGTATCCAATTCGATGCGAAATATTTTTGGATTTTTTGGAAGTTTTACTTGGGCTTTTGCAGCCACCTCCAATACCATGGTGAGTAATATCATAGGTCAAGGTATGCAGGAAAAAGTAATCCCACTTATCAATAAAATTGTAAAATGGAGTTTAAGTTTTGCATTAATGGTTTGTATCTTATTAAATGTATTTGCTCACCAATTCTTATCTATTTATGGCCAAGGTGAAGAATTTATCCAAGCAGGTATTCCTGTTTTAAGAGTGGTGTCTTTTGCATTATTAATCATGTCCATTGCTACTGTTTGGTTGAATGGGGTAACAGGTACAGGACAATCTAAAATTAATTTAGCCATTGAGTTCGTGGCTATTATTATTTATATTATTTACGCTTATTTAACCATCGAGTACTATCAACTCCCCATTACCATTGGATGGATGTGTGAGCTTATCTATTGGATCACTTTATTGATCCCTTCCTATTTGTATATTAAATCAAATAGATGGAAGGATAAGAAAATATAGGTTCAGCTGAATGAAATTGCTTTTTTAGTAATTGCTTTTTTAGTCTCTGCTTTTTTCAAGTGAAACAGACACCTTCCCATCAAACTGAGGAATGGGCATATGCACTTTTGTAATTTTTATAAATACTTTAGTGGCTATTGGATGTGCTAATAAAATATCATCTGCTATGTTACCAACTAAAGTTTCCAACAAAGCAGTAGGAATATCCATTCTTTTTTTCACCAAGGCATACACTTGAACATAATCTATTGTTTGATCTAATTGATCAACTAAATTAGTTTTAGGTGTATAATCAATTTGTACATCCACTTTATAAGTGTTTCCTAATTTTTTCTCTTCGGCATACAAACCATGGTAGCCTAAAAAAACTACTTCATTTAAATAAATTCGCATTTGATTGGCTGCTGACATTAATGACCTTTTGCAGTTAAATATCGCTCGGCATCTAAGGCAGCCATACAACCACTACCCGCTGCAGTGACTGCTTGGCGGTAATTTTTATCTTGAACATCTCCAGATGCAAAAACACCTGGAACATTTGTTTTAGTAGTACCTGGCTCAGTAAGGATGTAACCAGTTTCATCCATGGTAACATAGTCTTTGAAAATGCCGCTATTAGGTGTGTGACCAATAGCTACGAAAAAAGCGCTTACTGGAATTTCTTGCTTGGTATTTGTTTTGGTATTTAAAATACGTACCCCTTCTACTTTCTTCTCTCCTAAAATTTCATCGGTCTCTGTATTAAAATACACTTTAATATTGGGTGTATTCAAAACTCTATCTTGCATTACTTTACTTGCTCGCATGGCTTCTTTGCGGACAAACATATGCACCGTGGTACACATCTTTGATAAATAATGTGCTTCTTCAGCAGCCGTATCGCCCGCACCTACAATGGCCACTTCTTTTCCTTTAAAAAAGAATCCATCACAAACAGCACAAGCACTTACACCAAAACCATTTAATCTTTCTTCACTAGGAATGCCCAACCATTTTGCACTTGCACCTGTTGAAATAATCACCGCGTCT
>CAINFN010000067.1 GCA_903848125.1 uncultured Bacteroidota bacterium | reverse complement strand
GATCTCACGGCCTTTTCTCACTAATTGTTGAATAGTAGGCATTTATTCTGCTGTTTTGTTCTATTTCGGTTTATAAAAAATTCGGACGGCAAAGGTAATGGCTGTGAGCCAATTACCAAAATGTTTATTCGCTAATTTTAAAAAAATAAAGCAAATAGGCATTTCTAGGCTAAATTCTGTTGGAAAAAAGAGTCCTATCCTACTAATAGTCAATAAATTAGTTAGATTTTGACCATCCAATGGTGCTTGTCTTCCTTTACACCCATTCTAATGTCATTTAACTCCTGCTTTAAGGCTTTTGCTATTTTCATTTTATCTACATCAAAATCCATGATGTATTCTCCATGTGCCAATTGCTTCACCATGGAAACAACTGCGGCTGTACCAACACCAAAAATTTCTTGGAATACCCCTTTTTTATGCGCTGCCACAATTTCATCCACTGATAAGTTTCTTTCTTCAACCTCATACCCCATTTCACGTAATAAAATGATGGCACTACCTCGAGTCACTCCTTTTAATACAGTTCCTCTTTCTAAACTAGGTGTAATAACTTTTCCATCTATTACAAACATCACATTCATCATCCCCACTTCTTCGACCAATTTATGTTCAATGGCATCCGTCCACAATACTTGATCGTATCCTTTTTCATTGGCTAGTACAACCGGATACAAACTCGCTCCATAGTTACCTCCATTTTTCGCAAAGCCAACACCACCGGGCGTTGCACGCGTATATTTTTGTTCAATTGCTATTTTCATTGGGGCTGAAAAATAAGCACCACTTGGACCAAGAATAATCATGAACTTATAAGTAAGTGATGGACGCACGCCTAAAAAAGGATCTGTTGCGATCATAAAAGGACGTATGTATAATGAAGCATCCGGTTTATTTGGAATCCAATCTTTATCTACATTAATTAATTGCTTCATGCCTTCCATGAAAATCCACTCTGGTACCGTAGGCATTTGCATACGTTCTGCTGAAACATTAAAACGAATAAAGTTTTGATCTGGTCTAAAAATAACCACTTCACCTTTATCATTTTTATACGCCTTGATGCCTTCAAAAATAGTTTGACCATAATGCAATACTGCACTTGATGGATCTAAAGTAAAAGGTGAATAGGGTTTAATTTCTACATTCTTCCACGCTCCATTTTCATAGTCTGCCACCAACATGTGATCGGTAAAATGTTTACCAAATGCAATTTCATCCATATTGAAATTGGGTAGATGTGGTTGACTATTTTTTGTAACTGGAATAGGATGTGAAGACATAAACTTACTTTTTAAAAGGTATCATTGAGTATACAAAGAAACGAAAAAATTGAAAACTTACAAGTGTTATTTTTCAATTTGAATCAATTCGTTTAATTTTCCAACTTAATGAGAGAAAATAAAACAATATTACCTCCTTCCGTTCTAGTTTCTTTGTACAAAGATAGCTTAGTACTGCCTGAAAATAAAATAAACGAAAGTAATATTCAAGAACAATTGGCTTCTTTAGCTGCAGACCAAGAAGCTTTTGCTAATAAAAATAAAGTCAAAGAACCAAAAGCAGAAGTAGAAGTAGAAGTAGAATTGAATTTGCCTTTAAAATATTTAGGTGACCATAGTAAAGAAATTGTGGTGGTAGTGAATGATCCTGCATCGGTTTACTTAAATGAGCCTGATTTTATTTTACTCACTTCTATTTTAAACGCTTGTAGGTTAACCATTGCAGATATTGCGTTGGTGAACTTAGGCAATCAAAAAGCTACCTTGCATCAAATATTAAATAAGCTTCCTTCAAAATTAGTCATCGCCTTTGAGGTAGATAGTAAAGCACTTAAAATTAAATTACCAACGAATTTTTATAAACTTACTCCTTTAGGTGAAAGCAATTTACTTTTTAGTAAATCTTTAGCAAGTATGCAAGGCATGGATGCAAGTGCCAAACAAGAAAAAGCAAAACTATGGACGGTGCTAAAACAAATTTTCCAATTATAATTATTCTTCTTGCTTATGTACACACTTGTTTTTGCTACCAATAATCAACACAAAGTAGAGGAAATACAATCCTTAGTAGGGAATGATTTTAAAGTTATTCCTTTAAAAGAAGCAGGTATAGATATTGACATCCCCGAACCACATGATACGTTAAAAGAAAATGCCGCAGAAAAAGCAAGAACCATTCACACCCTTACGCATCAGAATTGCTTTAGTGAGGACACCGGTTTAGAAATTGATTTTTTACTTGGTGCCCCTGGTGTAAAAAGTGCAAGGTATGCAGGAGACGATAGAAATTTTCAATCAAATATTGATAAAGTTTTACTTGAATTAAAAAATACGACCCAAAGAAACGCTCAATTTAGAACCGTGATTTGTTTGATTTGGGAAAATAAAGAATATTATTTTGAAGGCATTTGCAAAGGACATATCGCCAACCAAATGCATGGTGAAAAAGGTTTTGGTTATGACCCAATTTTTATTCCATTGAATGCCAGTAAAAGTTTTGCCGAAATGAGTATGGATGAGAAAAATGGATATAGCCACAGACAAAAAGCAGTGACTCAATTATTCTCTTTCTTAAAAGGTTTGTAATACTAAAGCAACGCTAATAATATTATTATTGCTGAATGGGCATGGTGGCATTCCAAATGGCCCAACTCTCTTCCGCTTGAATATGCAGCATATCTAATCCATTTTTTATAGCCGCTCCTTTTTCTTTTCCTTTGGTTAAAAATAAAGTCTCCCCCGGATTGTACACTAAATCATATAAGTAATGATTGGCACCAATGGATGTATAAGGTATTGACGGCGCTTCATTTACATTAGGGAACATACCAATCGGACTGGTATTAATAATAAGCTTGTGCTGATTGATCATGTCTTCATTCAACGCTGAATAATTCACGACAGGAGCATTAAAAATAGAAGCAGCTGGTTGTTGATTTCTGGAAACCAATTGATAGGCGATTCCTAATTTTTGCAAAACATATTCTACTGCAGCTGCCGCACCTCCCTTACCTAATATGAATGCTTGTGTATGACTTGATTTTAAAAGTGGTAGCAATGATTTTTCAAATCCGATTACATCGGTATTGTATCCATACAATTCATTATTAAACTTACGAATACAGTTACAAGCATTTATTTTTTGTACTACACTTGACGGGAATTGAATAAAGGGAATTACTTCTTTCTTATAAGGGATAGTGACATTTAAACCCTCCAAATTTTCATTTTCCCAAAGTGAACTAAAAGCCTGTATATTATCTATTGGATAATTTTCATATTGTGCATCTACAATATTTTCATTCAAGAATTTTTTTGAAAAAAAGCCTTGTGAAAAAGAATGAGACAAAGGATATCCAATTAATCCAAACTGGCGCAAGGTTATTTATTTAAATATAAATCAAATGTATCGCTTCTAAGTCCTACACGCATCGTTTCCAATGGGATCACTTCGGAAGGAGCAATGTTTCCTAAATTAACGTTACAACCCACTAGTTCTAAAAAATAAAGTTGTTGTGCTTTTTGTGGTGCTTCCCATAAAATTTTTTCTGCAGGAATTTTGGTTAATATTTCTTGAACCAACCCTTCTCTTACTTCTCCACTACCGCGGTAAATACCAACATTGCCTGCTTCGCGTGCTTCGGCAATAACATACTCAGCTCCCGCACTTAACTCTGCACTCATCAATTCAATCCATTTGTAAGGAGGCATAATATGTGCTGCATCTTTACTACCCACTTCACTTAATACCGTTGCAAACTTTGCAATTTTTTCAATGTAGCCACATTTTTCAGCATGTGGTATTGTAATAGAGCCGTCACTCACTTCTATCAAATCAATTTTATAATCCTTGCAAATAGCCGCATAGTCGTCAAACTGATCTCTAATTACAAAGGCTTCAAAAAGGGTGCCTCCAAAATAAACAGGAATTCCATGCGCTTGGTACAATTCTATTTTTTTTCTCAAATTTGGCGTTACAAAAGAGGTACCAAAACCTAATTTAATTAAATCGGTATGAACACCGGCAACACTTAAAAAATTTTCTACCTCTGTAAAACTCAATCCCTTGTCCATCACCATCGTTAATCCACTTTTTCTAGGCTTAGTTGTTCTTTCCGGGATTTGAGACATTTTAAAGTTCATCATAATACTTGTTCATTATTGAGTAAGAGCGTAAAGATAACTCAATTGATTAAGATTTTTTTAGCTTCTTGTATTGCCCAATCAATTCAGCCACTTTAGCGTCCTGAACTATTTCAGGATAAAATTTTATAAATTTTTTCAGCAGTTTAGTTGATTTAGATAAGGCCATCTCTAATTGCAACAAGCCTTCGGCATTTTTATTCATCATAAATAAGATAGCACTTCTGTAAAAAATGAAAGTCACTTTGCCTTGTGTTGACATATAGGCCAATTCGGTTTGTTCTAATGCAAGATCTAATTGTTCATTGGCCACCAAGCATTTAATTAAAGATTCCCATCCTGCTATTTGTTTTGGTTTGTTTTTTACCACCGTTCCAAAAAACTGTGCAGCTTCTCTAAATTGGCTTAAGTGCATATAACATTCTCCCATTAAGATATAATACTCATTAATGTGCTTATGAATTCTTAACGCATGTTCTAACTGTTTAATGGCCAACTCCCAATTTTCTTCCTGCATATAAGTGCCAGCAATTTTTTGATACAACCTACTGTCATCAGGATTTAAGTGCACCGCTTTTTTGTAATGAAATCTAGCTTGCGCATAATTTTTCATTCTATGATAACAGTGCCCAATAGCTTCGTAAATAACATCTTCGGGTCGAGAAAGCTCTAATACTTTTTCTAGTGCTTCAATGGCTTCTCTATATTTTCTCAATCGTAAAAAAGCATCTCCCATATTGCGATAAGCATAATCAAATTTTTCATCTATCACAATGGCATACTGATAAGCATCAATGGCTTTCTCATGTAATTTTATACCTTGGTAAGCAGCGGCTAAATTAAACCATGCCAGTGCATTATAGGGTTGTTCATCAATGATGCGTTGATGCAAACGAATACTTTCTTCATTTCTTCCAGTGAAATCTGTCCAGAAGCAAATTTTATACAAGGCTTCTTCGTTGGTAGGATCTTCTTCTAATACCAATTGTAAACAATCAAACACTTTATCAAAAGCTTCATGGTCATCATACACATCTGTTAATTCAAATAAAACTTCGGTTCGCTCAGGGCCTTCAAATAAATGAAGTGCCTCTTGCAATAAGACAATTGCTTTTTCGGGTTGATCCAATGCCAGATAGGCATCAGTTTTAAGAATGAATAAATTCATGTCTTTGTGATCATATAAGGCAGCAGCATCTAATAATTTTAATGCCTCTTTGTATTTTCTAGTGGCTAAAAGCAAGTCTGCTTTTTTGATCATCAATAAGGAAGAATGCGGGTATTGATTCAAAGCCATATTGGCCGCTTCAATCGCTTCTCCTATTTCATCTTTTTCATCCAAGTGCTCAATGATTCTTTCAAAATCATCCTCTTCAATATAGGAGTTGGTACGACCTAATTTTAGGTTCTGAAAACGAAGCATGAGCTCCTGGATATCTCCGCCCTCCTCGTCACGATGGTTATCGAACATGGGATTTAACTTAATGGGTTAGGAATAAAACATTGATTATCAATCAATTAATAAAAATATCATGAATCATCTCTGCTTTAAATAAATGTACAATTAACCTATTAATAATCAATAATTTGTTCTTCACATAAGCCTATAAAAAGGTTAAAAATAAATATTTTTCAATTTTATTAAATAGTTTATCTTTGAACAGATCATGTCCACTATAAAAACCATATTATACACAGCTTGTTTAGCAATTATGCTACTTGCTTCGACAAGTTCCTTCTCCTCTACTATTGTTAATAACAATATGGACTCAAGGAAATTGTTGGAAAAGTACAGCTTAAAAAATATTGGTAATAGCACACTTAAAACAGGCACTTTCAATGCTTTAAAATCTAGTTTGATTTTTAAAGGATTCTCTACTACTACCAGTGAAGCTAACAGCAGTTACCTAAAATTTAATAAGGGTAACATTTCTTATGTGATTCCTTATAGATACAAAGTAGTATTGCCTAGATTTAAGACGCCTAGTCCTGTTCAACCTTAATTACTATTTCCTTAATTGATTTACTATTAATAGCAATGGCTATTAATCAATAATTTGATACAACTCCTTGTTGATATTGAACTGACTCAATGAAATGGGACTTAAATCAATTTTTGTTGCCTGATATTTAATGGCATTCCCTTTTAATGGAATAATGGTATAATCTAAGACTAAACCAGGTATGTCTTTAAATGCAATTTCAAAAGCATTTACCGAAGCCATGATTTCATTCGTATATTGAATTTCATAGATCGTCTCATCGCTCCATGTTAATTGAACTTTTTTACATTGATAACCTAAAATCCTAGCCGCTGTATCTGTTGTAAATTCTTTCATGGAAAGCATTGTAGAAGCATTACTTGGAGGATAAGCAATTTCCTGCATAAAATGATTTTGACCAATTTCTTTTAAAATAATGGCCTTATCTGATTGTGTATTAAAAATCAAAGATTGAACCAGTTGAGGTGTAGTAAATGTTGTTTTACATTGATTGCCTTTGACCAATACGTTTTTAGTACCTATAAGTACCCAATTGTTTCCTTGCTGCTCGAGTATATTAAATTGAAGTGCGCATTCCCCTACCACTTTTACTTGTGCGTTTAAATTAGCAATGAAAAAGAAAATGCTAAGAATTAGGGGGATAATTTTACACTTCATGAAAGATAGTAATTGATCAACCCAAATAAATGGGGTGATCAAGGCTTATTTATTTTTTTGTTTTATCTTTTAGATTTTGTACTTTTTTTTGAGCCTCCATCATTTGCTCATATTTACTTTGCCAATTACTTTTTTTCTTAGGCGTTTTTCGTTTCAATTCAATGGCAGCTAAAATTTTATCGTGATCGATAATGACCTTTTGAATCACTAATTGCATTAACAAGGTGATCACGTTTGAAACTGTGTAATACCAAGTTAAAGCAGATGGTAGGCCATTAAAAATAAACAACAACATCACTGGGAAAATATAAGGCATGTATTTTAACGCCGGATTGTCTTGTGTTGGTGTCATGGCCATATTGTAGATAGACATGATAAAACTTGTAAGCACGGCTGTAAGTGTAAACAAACTTATATGATTACCAAATCCCATAGGAACTGTAAAAGGTATGGTATAAATAGAATCATAACTAGATAAATCGTGACTCCATAAAAAAGATTGTCCTCTTAAAGAAATATTGGAATTAAAGAAGCTATACAAAGCAAAGAAAATTGGAATTTGTAATAAAGCTGGAATACAACCACCTAATGGGTTTACCCCTGCTTCTCTAAATAATTTCATTTGCTCCATTGCAAAACCTTGTTGGTCATCACCAAGTCTTTTTTTAATGCCGTCCAATTCTGG
>CAINFN010000066.1 GCA_903848125.1 uncultured Bacteroidota bacterium | reverse complement strand
ACTAAATTCTAACTAAATGTCGCAAATAAAGTTTTTAAATATAATTCAAAAAATAAAAAGTGAAATTCTATTACTATAAGCGCCAACTAATATGAGGGTAACAAAGAAATCAAACTTATAACTGCTATTTAATTCCAATGAGAGATTACTGGAGCCGAGCAACGTCAACCACAAGGAGTTTTAATGAAATTTAGTTCAAGTATACATGCGTACAAGGCAATGCGATTGGCATAATCTGTATGCTTCTTTTTCTAATTGTTTATTCATGGTTGGTGTTAAATTTTTCATTTTTTTATTTTGATTTGAAAAAATTAGTTAAATCATCAATACTTCTTATAACGTGTACCTCACAATTTGCTTTTCTTGCATCGTCTAAAAATACGACTTGTTCGGGGCTTAATTTATCCTTCCCTGCCTTAATTTCTACAAATAAGGCTTGCCCTGTGCGCTTATTGTACCCTATAATGTCGGGTACGCCTTTTTTCGTTGTGTTTTTACGGAATGCTTTTGCTTTCAAATCGTACGCTGGCAAATTATTATTTCGCCAACATTCAAAGCCTTTTGCGCTGAAATAAGTTATTGCTGCTTTCGTTAGTGCATTGGCTGTTATTGGCTTTAAATCAGTTTTACTATGTGTCTTTTTTTTGACATCATTTTTTGTGGACTTTTTTTGTCCAAATCCTTTTTTCAGATTTTCTAATTGTTCATTTGAAAGGTCGCCGAAGTTATTGCCCCAAACCTTGTTGGCTGATTGCTTTCCGAGCCACTCTTTGTCAAATCCTTTGAATTGCTTACTCATTGTCAGTAAATTTTATTTTAGGTATCATCTCAAGAGTATCCTTTGTAAACCTTCTATGAAGTTCCATTGCTTGGTCATCAAGCCAATCATGCCATGTATCACGTTCATCTTTGGTCATTTTTTTGCCAGCGTATTTTTCAACTTTTGTTATGATAGTTTCAATAACTTGATTTACTGTTTTTGCTTTTAATTCTGACATATGTTTAGTTTTTTAGTTTCTAATAATAATCGCAAACAAGCCCTGTTCGTTATAGGTAATTGTTTTAAAAATTTCCACCGCACAGTTATTCGGTTAAAAATAGTTCTTCCTTTTTCAATCGTAATTTAACAGCATCATCAATTGAAAATTCACCTTGCTTTTCATTGTGCATCTTTAATGTTTCTGCAATTAACCAGCAAACATCTTCGCTGATATTTAATTCTACCATTCTAAAAGCAAGGTTCAATTTCTTTGCTTGTTCCTTTGCCAACTTTACTTCTTCGGTTTCAGGGAATGCTTCTTTTTCAATATCTCTTAATTGTGAGGCAAGTTCAAATTGTTGGCAAGTAACCACAGCATTTTTTAAGCGGTTAAATCCTTTGCGGTTTTTCTTCGCAGCTTCAATTAGTTGTTCAAATAGTTTTTCCATTTTAAATTTTGTTTTAAATCCATTGTTTATAAGTGTTTACAGTTTTGTGTATGCAATAGCCCAGTAGTTATAGGAAATTTTATTTTTTCCTACGCTCCTCATACGCAACCAAAGCATCATACAATTCTTTATCACATTCATCCCAATCACTCAAATATTCAAAATCTGTTGAGTAGTTTTCAATTACCCAATAGTATTTACCATCTTTTTCCATTACGTGCAATCCACCGTAGTAATTGCCAACTGTTCCAATTGATTTCTGTTCCATTTTTAATTTATTTACTGCCAACCCAAAAAAAATAAAACTATCCTATAACACGGGTTTGGCGTAATGCCACCAGATAGTTTAGTGCTAAAATTAAAGTTCGTGCAAGGTGGCACTAACGCCAAGCCCGAAATCGTTAGCGGCAACTGCTACATTCCATCAAATAACGACATTGGTTTTTTGTAGTTAGTTACCAGTATTTCTGTTCTTCTATTTTTAAGGTTTTGACGTTCACCAATTACGATAACATTTAATCCTCTTTTTTCAGCCTGTTCTAAAATAAACGGGTGGTCAAATTCTGAATAAGCAAACTTGCAACCTGTTTCAATTAAGCAATCAAATAAGTCGGCTGCATCCTGTTCTTTAAATGAATGGCTGTAATTATCATCAGTATCTAAATATGGTGGGTCGCAATAAATAAGCGTTTTTTCGGTTTCGGTTTTTTCAATAGAAACTGATTTTAAAAACTGCCTAAAATCCATATTTGCAAATTGAACTTCAAACAATCTTTCGTTTACTTTTTGCAACCCTTCATATAATTGCCTTACATCATTACGGCTATTAAGTTTAATGCTTGCACCAGCACCCATAAAAGTATAATTGGAAATAAATAAAAACCTCATTGCTTTTCTTACTTGGCAATCCTCTTGGTTTAGCTTCCAATAATTAAACAAATCTTGATGTTTTGGAGTAGCTAAAAACAATGTTTCTAATTCATCCTTTTTATTGCTAACTGTTTGAAATAGATTAAAAACTTCACTATCAATGTCATTCATAATATTGCAGTTTGCTTTTGGCTTATTAAAAAACATTCCACCAGCACCAAAAAACGGCTCAATGTAAATGCTATGCTGTGGAAAATACTTTTGTATTTCACCTGCTATTTGACTTTTATTTCCTAATCTTCTTAAAATCATTTTCCTTTAATTTGACCGCAGCAGCCGCTAACATCGGTTTTGCAATAGTGGGGCTGAAGTGGTGTATTGAACATTCGTAATTCTATTAAACATTAGTTTTGTTTTCATTTTTGTATTTTTAAATTTTCGGTTCAAAAAAATCTTTGTGCAATTGCTTTGGTTCATCGGGTTGCAGGCTTGCCAATACTTCTGCAATCAATTCTTTAATCGGTCTTGGTTCGTTAAAAAGGTTCTTCATTTGTATAGTTGTTTATTGGGGTTAAATGTTGTAAATACTGATAATTACTTTGCTCTAAATCTGTAAACATTGAATACTTATTTATGAATTTAGTTTTTGCTAAAAATGTTTTACCATTCCTGTTTTTTTTGCAAGCTATCAAACACAATCCTGTTGTATCATCGCCATTTTCATCAGTCATTTGCCCGTAATATTCGGGTCGGTGAGGGAATAAAACAACATCAGCGTCTTGCTCAATACTTCCGCTTTCTCTAAGGTGGTGCAGTTCGGGAATTTTACTACTTTCTGTTGCCGCCGTTCTACTTAATTGCGCAAGGGCTACTACTGGTATATTTACTTCTTTTGCAATTCTTTTTAGTGTTTTTGAAATATAGCCCACCTGCTGTTCCCTATTCATACCCATAGAACGAACCACATCAGAATTAACAGTTATTAGCTGTAAATAATCAACAAACAAGCATTTAATTTTCCCTTTCAATTTTAGGCACTGATTGAAAAGCGCATCTACTGAAATAGATTTATCTGAAATATAAATTGGCGTTGGGTTTCTTTTGAACGCTTTTATTTTATCATAATCAGTTCGGTTTAATGTTCCGTTGGTGATGCACTCACTATCTACTTCGCATTTATTAGCTAATATTTTGTGCATTAATTGGTCCTTACTCATTTCATAGGAGTAGATAGCTGTTGGGTAGTCTTGGTCTTGTAAATTCAAAGCAATTTGCACCATAAGCGAAGATTTCCCCATGCTTGGACGTGCTGCCATAATTATCAATTCGCCATTTCGCAAACCGCCTAACATGGAATCAATGGAGTAGATAGCTGTTTTCAGCCCAGCAGGTATTTCTTTGTTAAATACCTTATCAATGAAAACTTGCGTTTCATCCATCAAGTCCGAATCCGTTGTTAAATTGTTCGTAGGTATATCAGAAATAATGCTTTGAAAATCAACTACCGATTTTTCAGATAGCTGCATCAGGTCGGTTGTAGAATCATAAGCCGCTGTAACTATTTTAGTACCTTTTTCAATTATTTGCCTACCAATATACTTTTCATAAACTATTGCCGCATGGCTTCTAACATTCGCTACTGTTGCAATTCGGCTGGTTATTTCAGATAATACATAAGCCCCGCCTACTAAATCTAATTCATTTCTGTTGCGTAATTTTTCGGTAACGGTCATTAAATCAATCGGCTGCACTAATCTATCTAATTCGGCAATTGCAGACCAAATAAGCTGATGCGATTCTTTGTAAAAGCATTTTGCTGAAATAATATCGCTAACTTCTAAATAAACATGGCTTTCAATTAATGCTGCACCAATAACCAATTCTTCTAAATCAATTGCCTGTGGTGCAACTTTGCCAAAGGTAAATATTTCCATTGCTGATGCTTTCATCGGTGTACGTGTTTAGGTGTTATGAAAATATTAGGGTCTGCAACATTTGGCGCAAAGTTTTTTTCTTTTTCCCAGTATATTGTTTGATGTGCGCCTGTTATTGCATTTTGCAAACTCAATTTAAATTTTTCATAAGTTATTTTTTCAGGTATCATTTCAAAAATCATCTCTTGCTGTGATTTTGTTTTCGGTTTTTCTTTTTCTTTGCAAAGTTGAAAATATGATTGGAATAATTCAATCACTTTATTTTTTTGCGGTGGTGTGAAATGCGAAAGTTTTTCTGTTAATTTTTTTTTGTCTGCATGGATAAAATTAACATTCTTATTTTCATTATAATTATCATTGTTATTTACATTGTTATTGTTATTAGGGGTTTCAATAGGGTATTCTTTTATATTCCCTATGGGGTTTTCTTTTATATCCCCTATGGGGTTTTCTTGGGGTTTTACTTTAGCTGGTCTCCCTCCTTTTTTGCCATGTTCGCCGCCTTTTTTCCCATCAATAAATCTTTTTAAATTAGCCTCAATCTGTGGCTCAATTAATATGTAAATAGTTTTACTTAATCCAGTTAATTTAGGCGTTACATTATTTAAAGAATGTTCAAAAATTGCATTATAAATCTCTAATTGATTTTCTTTTGGCAATTCTTTTATTGCTTCGTAAAAACTTCGATAAAATATTGTTGAATCTCTCATGGTTGCAATTTTGAATAAAAAGAAGTCGGGCAAACGTAATTGCAACAAAACGTTCTCACAAATGAATTTGTAGGAAATGCCCGACCAATAAGGTGTTGATGAATTTTCATCTGTGAATTATGTTTTGTTGCGCTGCAAATATAAGCACTCATTTTTCATTTTGCAAACTTTTTGTGAGTTATTTTTTAAAAAGAAGTTGGCATCTCTTGGAACATTTTTTCTCTACAAGGCTCGAAGTACCTTCCTAAGTTAGAAACCATAGCAACGCTGTAATTTATAATTTGATTAAGTTATTTGTTATCACTCCAACATGGCTGTATAAACAACTCTACCAACTCCTTATTAATTCTTTATCTATCTTCTTTGCTTGGCTTGCCAAAGAAGTATTTAACGATTGATTTAATCCCTTTAATTTCTTTTGAGCAACGAATGTGAAGTATGCTATCGGATTGCCAAAAAAACTATTCCGCTGGCATCTATCAATAAAATACAAATAACATTCGCTGCTTACTAAATGCCAATTGTGTATTTGGATTTCAGCATTTACTTTATTCCAAATGTCATGCAATATGCTTTCATCTTTCGTTTCATAATACTTTTTCAATTCCGTATCTTTTGCTTTTGAAATTGCAATATCAATCGGTTCAACCCATAGGGGGCGACCTTTACCCATTGGACACTTATCGGGATTTTTTACTTTTGTGTTTAAGTAAAAAATTTCATTTGATACCCAACAGATATTTTCAGCTTTGCAATTCAAAGGATTATCATCTTTAAATATTAACCTTGTATATCCTTTTGGATTAGGTACATACTTATTCGCAATTATCGTAGCAACAGCCATTTTCTTACCTTTCATCGAGCAAACCATTTGAGGTCTTTTATTCGGCGAAAAACGAGGCTTTTGAATCGCCTTGCCATCATCATTGTAAACATTACCAAGCCTATCACATTTTATTTTAAAAGGCTTTAAAGGCTTTTCATTTTGCTTTTTGTAAAGCTGAATAATTTTCTTCGCCTGTAAATATTCAGCCTCCGATATTTTCATTTTGCAATTTCTTTTACTTTTTTTAACTTATCTTGAAATTCTTTTAACTCTGGCATTAGTATCGCAAAGCTTGAATCGCTACCTTGAATATAGGCTGTCTTACATAGCGTAAGAATATCATCTTCTTGCTGTGTAGAAAGATTGTTTTTCTTTGCAAATACTGATACTTGGATATGTATTGGGATTGTTTTATCTATTTTCATCTTGCAAGCGTTTTGGTTAATTTATTTTTAGAAAGGTAAAAGTTTCATTTCGGTTT
>CAINFN010000065.1 GCA_903848125.1 uncultured Bacteroidota bacterium | reverse complement strand
TTCAGTTCTCATATGTTGGATTTATCTGAAGAAAGTTTAGAAGAAAACATTCAAACTTCAGTAGAATTTTATAAAAGAATGGCGCCATTAGGTATGAGTATTGAAATTGAATTAGGCGTTACCGGTGGTGAAGAAGATGGTGTTGACAACAGCAGTGTTGAAAATGATAAATTATATACACAACCAGAACATGTTGAATACGCTTATACTGAATTAAGTAAAGTAGGTAATTTATTTACAGTAGCAGCGGCTTTTGGAAATGTACATGGCGTATACAAACCAGGAAATGTTGAATTAAGACCTGATATTTTAAATAATAGTCAAGTATATATTCAAAAGAAATTAAACACTGCCGAAAAACCAGTTTACTTTGTTTTCCATGGTGGTTCTGGTTCACCACAAAATCAAATTAGAGAAGCCATTGGATACGGTGCCATCAAAATGAATTTAGATACCGATTTGCAATGGGCTTTCTGGGAAGGAATATTAAATTACTACAAAAAGAATGAGGCATTTTTACAAGCCCAATTAGGTAATCCAGAAGGCGCAGACAAGCCAAATAAAAAATATTACGACCCTAGAGTTTGGTTAAGAAAGGGAGAAGAATCATTCATAAAACGTTTAGAAACCGCTTTTGATGATTTAAACTGTATTAACAGAAACGCTTAAACAAAATTTTAACACAGCTACCTATTTTTTAGAATGGGTGGCTGTTTATTTTTATATAACTTCATAAGGACAAAAACGATTGCTTAACTATGAGAAATAGAGAAGAAGATATTGAAGTAAATTTAACAGGTGAAGAGACGGCTGCTTCTGAGGCTAGTAAATCTAGATGGTTTAAAAGAATAAGAAAAGGAATTACCACTTCTACCGCAGATAAAAAAGAAACACCCGAAGGACTTTGGACAAAATGCCCTTCCTGTAATCATATTTGCACTAGTTCAGAATTAAAAGAAAGTTTATTTATTTGTAGCAAATGTAATTTTCACCACCGTATTGGTAGTGATGAATATTTTGATATTTTATTTGACGAAGCGCAATTCACAGAACTATTTGATAATATTAAAAGTAAAGACGCCCTTAATTTTACCGACTTAAAAAATTATCAAAAACGTTTAGACGAAATTCATGCCAAAACAGATCTAAAAGATTCGATGAGAGTAGCCGTTGGAAAAGTGAATGGAGAAGAAATGGTCGTAGCATGTATGGACTTTGAATTTATTGGAGGCTCATTGGGAAGTGTAATGGGTGAAAAATTTAGCCGTGCTGTTGATTATTGCATTCAGCATCATCTTCCCTACTTAGTCATTAGCAAAAGCGGTGGTGCAAGAATGATGGAAAGCGCCTATAGTTTAATGCAGTTAGCAAAAACCAGTGGTAAATTATCTCAATTAAGTGACGCAAAACTTCCCTTTATATCCATGCTTACAGACCCCACCTTTGGAGGTATTTCTGCTAGCTTTGGTATGTTAGGAGATATCAATATTGCAGAACCTGGCGCTTTAATTGGCTTTGCTGGTCCAAGGGTCATTAAAGAAACCATCAAGAAAGATTTGCCTGCTGGATTCCAAAGAAGTGAGTTTTTACTGGAACATGGATTCTTAGACTTTATCGTTGATAGAAAAGATTTGAAAAATAAATTATCAGAAGTGGCTTTCCTATTTAGAAACTAATCCATTTAGGAAGTCAATATTTAATCCTATTTTTGTTTCCCGGCGCTGAATCAGTACCGGGATTTTTTATGGCCAAAGCGAAACCAGTACAAGTAAAAGAATTGAATAATAGGCAAGCCTATTTCAATTACCACATAGAGGATAAATATGAGGCAGGCATTGTATTGTTAGGTACAGAGGTAAAATCTATTAGAGAAGGCAAGGTAAGTTTCAATGATTCCTTTTGCATGTTTGATAAAGGAGAATTATGGGTAAGAGGTTTATTTATTAATGCCTACACCCATGGCAATGCCAACAACCACATTGAAGTACACGACCGTAAATTATTATTACAAAAAAGAGAATTAGATAAATTAGAAACCAAAGTAAAAGAAAAAGGCTACTCTATTATTCCTTTACGTATATTCTTTAATGAAAAGCGTTTTGCTAAAGTAGAGATTGGCGTAGGTAAGGGTAAAAAAGAATTTGACAAACGAGAAACAATCAAGACCAGGGATGTTGATAAGGAAATTAAACGACTGTTGAAGCGCTAATGATAAAAAACTTATTTAAATATTAAGAATTGAAAAAATGCTAAATCGAACGAACATTGTGAGCGAAGCGATCTGAGAGTGAGATATAGGTGTTTTTTCATTTAATATTTAAATCGCCAATTACTTATACTTTTTCTTCGGTGCATCGTCAGACTTTAATTGCTCAGCAATGGCAGATGGATGCGGGCGATGGGTGGTAGCATAGGCAATACCTAATAAAACGGCAAAGACACCAAAAGACCAGGCTAGTTCAATGGGTATTAACCAATAACCCCATATTTTATTCTCTACTGCTTTTTGAGGATTACTTAATTCATAAATAAGTTCAATCTTTTCTCCTACCCTATTTGCATATTTAACACTATCCAAAGGGATGCTGTATTGTTTACCAAATTCAGAATATACTGCTACTAGCTTAGCACCAGGCGTATTTCCTAGTTTTTGAATGATGGCCGGAGCTGTTTCACTGTCTACAAAATCCGGCTCTCTACTAAAAGGCAAGTATAGAAAAAAACAGAACAAGAATAATATGATGGATGATTTAATCAAATTGGAATTATTAAAAAAGGGAAGCCTTCATTAAAGCTTCCCTTTTGTATTTATTTCTTCATTTTCCTATTGCAATTTCTCAATAATTATAATAGAATTAATTGCTTAAGCTTCTGAAATCAACAGGGACTAGTTTACTTACACCAGGTTCTTGCATGGTGACACCGTAAATCACATCTACTGCACTCATGGTTTGTTTATTGTGTGTTACAATAATAAACTGCGAGTTATCGCTAAATTTCTGAATCATTTGTGTAAACTTACCTACGTTGGCATCATCCAAAGGAGCATCCACCTCATCTAATATACAGAATGGAGCTGGTTTAATTAAGTAAATAGCAAATAGCATGGCCGTTGCGGTTAAGGTACGCTCTCCTCCGCTTAATTGACTAATAGATGATGGCTTTTTACCTTTAGGACGTGCAATAATTTCTACTGCTGTATCAGCTAAATTTTCAGGGTCAACTAATATCAAGTCACAAGAGTCTTCTTCTGTAAACAAGGCTTTAAATACCTTTTGGAAATTCTCTCTAGCTTGATTGTAGGTTTCTAAGAATGCTTTATTGGCTGTTGCTTCCACTTCTTGAATCGTCAACATCAAACTTTCCTTAGCAGTAACTAAATCATTTTTCTGATCTAAGATAAAGTCATATCTCTTTTTCATTTCGGTGTAAGCTTCAATAGCAGTTGGATTTACTTCACCCATATTTTCTAATCGCTTCTTCATCCTATCAGCAGAAGCTTGCAATTCTTCTAGGGTAATTTCAGTTGTTCTTCCATCTTCTAAAATTTCTTCTAATTCAACTTTAAATTCAACGTTCAATCGCTCCTTCATTCCAGACAACTGTAATTTTAAATTATTAAGTTTGTCTTTGATTTCATTAATTAACTGATCTACTAATTCTTTTGACTTAATTTGTAATCTTAACGCACTTTCCTTTTCTTGTAAATTATTTCTTAAATTATAATAAGCCTGATCTGCTTCGTTAAGCTTTATTTCTTCCTCTTCTTTGTTTTTAATCAAATTCACCAATGCCAATTCCAATTCAGCCAATTGCTCTTTGCTTTCAACAATCGCTGCACTAGCTTCTGTTAATTGAGTGCTATTGGCTTGAATTTGAGCATGCAAGTCGTTCAATTGATTTTCCTTAAACAACACTTCTTGTTGAAGCGCTTCAATTTTACTATTTTGTTTAGTTAACTGTAAATTCATTTCATTGAATTCACCAGAAGCTAAATGATAGGCTTGTTCTGCAGCTTGGTAAGCCAATTCAATATCACCTAGTTGTGCCTGTGTGGTTTGCAATGAAACATTTAAAGCCTCTAAAGCAATTCTAGTATCTGCAATAGCGGCATGTTCTTCGTTTATTTTATTGGCAAACTCTTCCAACTTAGCAATGGCCGAAGTTTGAGCAGCATGTAAGTTTTCTAATCTATTCTTATTAGCAAATACTTCGTTGATTAAAGTATTTATCGATTGCTCTGTAGCACGAATTTCATTTTCCTTTAACAATTCATTAAACTGCAAAACAGAATTGTGTTGATCTTGAATGGTTGATTTCAATTCATTCACCACTTTTTCTTGTACTTGTATATCTTCTAATAATTTTTCTAAATTTTTAGCACGTCCTATTTTTTTACCTTCAAATAGGCCAACACTGCCTCCAGTTAAAGTATATTTTCCTTTAACATATTTTCCGGTTTTCTCTAAAATGATTCCTGTATAATCTCCCTCTAATGCTTGTTCATTTTCAGCAATAAATACATTACCCAATAAATGATTGGCAAGGGCACTGTATTTTGAATCTACTTCAATTACTGAAAGTGCTGCAATGGTATTAGCGGGAGCAGATTCCGCTTTAGCTCCACTTAATTGATCTAATAAGAAGAAATTAGCTTTACCTTTTTTGTTTTCATCCAATAAATGAATGGCTTGCATCCCCTCTTTCAAATTATTTACAACATAGTAATTTAGATAAGGTTCCAATACATTCTCCACTGCGGTACGATAAGCTTCTTGCACATACAAAATGTCTGATAAGATTGGCGCTTCATGATTCCATCCAGTATTCTTGTGTAAGAATTTAACACTTTCAGGATACCCTTCCATGTTGTCAACCAAGCTCTTTAATAAATCGTACTCGTTTTTTTTGGCATCTAGTTTTCTAGTTTGGTCAGCCAATTCAGATCTTAATATTTCTAATTGTTCCTGCGTTTCAAAAATACTTGCTTTCGCTTTTTCATGTTGAGTTTGCAACGATGCCAAATGCTCTTTACCACTAGTTAATTCAACTTCCTTAGTGGCTAATTGCTGTGTCAAGTTTTGAATTTGGCCCACTCTTTGTCCTTGCTCTTCTTCTAGTTGTTGATGAGATCTTTGTACATTTTGAATTGAAGTATCTGATACAGCCACTTTCTTCTCTGCATCAAACTGATTGCGTTGTATTTGTTGATATTGTTGACGCAATTGATCTAATACCAATCTTTGATCATCAAACTGTGTTCTTTTATTGGTCAATTCTGTTTGAGACTGATCTACCCTTAGTTTAAAATCTTGGTAAATTTTTTCCTCATCAACTACTTGTAATTTGGTGTACTCAATTGAATCTCCAATGGTTTTCAATTGACCTTCGGCTCTTACTAAAAACTCTTGTAAATTAGCCTCTTTGTCATTTAGATAATCTAGACGTTGAGCCGCTAAATTCTTATCATTTTCTTTGGTTCTAAGCAATTGTAGTTGATCATTGAATTCGTGTTGCATTGCTTGCAATTGCTTCTCCTTTTCAATAAATACAACACGCTCTTGTTCCAAAGCGGCTTCTTCCAAAGCAATAGAAGCTTCTAGCTGAAACTTCTTATCCGTTTGCTCCTCTTGTTGATCATTTAATTCTTTGTAGCTAATGTTGAAACCCTCTAGCGAAGCTTTGGCCAATTCAATAGCCGTGTCTTTGTAATCCTTTTTGATTTCAAAATACTTCTCTGCTTTCTTAGCTTGATTCTCTAATGTTTTAAGCTGATTGTTAATTTCAAATAACAAATCTTCTATACGTGCTAAATCTTGTTCTGTGGCATCTAACTTATTCTTAGCTTCTTTCTTTCTTGTTTTGTAGATGGTAATACCCGCTGCTTGCTCCAACATTCTACGACGGCTGTTGTCTTTATCTTTAATGATGTCATCCACCATGCCTAATTCAATAATAGCATAACTGTCTGTACTTACTCCTGTATCTAAAAATAAATTATGGATGTCTTTTAAACGACATGCCACATCATTCAAACGATACTCACTTTCACCATTTTTATAAAAACGACGAGTTACTGTAATCGTACTAAATTCAGTAGGCAATAAATTTTTTGTATTCTCAAAAGTAAGGCTCACTTCTGCCATACTACTTGCACTTCTTGTTTTACTACCATTGAATACCAAAGAATCTAAATTTTCGCTACGTAAAGCAGAAATCTTCTGCTCACCTATTACCCATCTTATACTATCAATGATATTACTTTTACCACATCCATTAGGCCCAATAATGCCTGTTATACCTTCGTCAAAACTTACAATAGTTTTGTCAGCAAAGCTCTTGAACCCTTTGATTTCTAATGACTTTAGTCTCACTTTTATTTCTGCTTTTTATGTCTGCGAACATAAGAAAAAGAGCCAAGATTCAAGAAAAAAATGGCATTTTGTGTACAATTAGTGGAGAAAAATTAAACCCCCTCTTTTAGCCTACCTCCGGCGGTTGTAAGGGTACGTGATGGGAACTTGCCCACCACCATAAAGTCGTGCGTGGCCATAACTATAGCTGTACCATCATCTTTAGCAATTTTAAAGAGTAATTGCATGATTTCATCGCTTGTTTCAGGGTCTAAACTACCCGTTGGCTCGTCCGCCAATATCAATTTAGGTGAATTCAATAAAGCCCTAGCAATATCCACTCGCTGTTGCTCCCCGCCACTCATCTCAAAGGTCATTTTGAAGCCTTTGTTTTGCAATCCAACTTTAGCAAGAACATCTTCAATTTTTTGCTCAATTAACTTCTCGTCTTCCCAACCTGTTGCCTTTAGCACAAATCTTAGGTTTTCATGCACATTGCGATCGGTCAATAATTGAAAATCCTGAAAAACAACCCCTAAATTTCTTCTTAAAAAAGGCAATTTTTTCCAGTCCATCTGCTTCAAGTCAAAACCAACCACCTGGCCATTGCCTTCAGTAAGGGTGATTTCGCCATATAAGGTTTTTAGCAAACTGCTTTTCCCCGTTCCTGTTTTACCTACTAAATAAACAAATTCACCCCTTTCTACTTTCAAATTAACATCCTGTAAAATTAAATTGCCACTTTGGTAAATATTAACTTGGTCTAATTGGATGACTATTTCGCTCATGGATTAATGATTATAATGTTTTCAAATTTAGTGCGTAAAAATTTCCTGCCCAAAACTACCAGACAACACCAGTTCTTTTTGTACAGCAGCTTCTACTCTACCAATTATTTGTGCTTCTATATTAAATGTGTTGGCTAAACTTATTAAAGCTTGAGCCGATTTTTCATCTGTAAAAATTTCTAATCGATGGCCCATATTAAACACTTGGTACATTTCTCTTGCATTGGCCCCAGAATTTTCTTGGATCAATTTAAAGATGGGCGGTACTGGTAAAAAATTATCTTTTACTAAACGCATTGGGCCAGGCAAATACTTCATACACTTGGTTTGCCCACCACCACTACAATGTATCATTCCTTTCACTGCATCAAAATGGTGCGTTAAAATTTCTTTTACTAATGGCGCATAAGTTCTTGTAGGGCTTAATAATAATTTTCCAATATTGATGTTACCAAAACCTTCAATGGCTAATTCATCCGTCATTTTATTCTTTCCGATATAAACCACTTCGTCTTTTAAAGTGGGTTCAAATGTTTCTGGATATTTAGTAGCATACTCATGATGCAACACGTCATGCCTTGCACTAGTTAATCCATTACTGCCTAATCCACTGTTGTAGGCCTTTTCGTAGGTGGCTTGACCATAACTTGAAAACCCAACAATCACTTGACCTGGTGCAATTAAATCATTGGTGATTAATTTATCCTTGGGCCATCTTGCTGTCATGGTTCCATTGACTGCAATAGTTCTCACCACATCCCCTACATCAGCTGTTTCACCCCCTAAAAATTCAATGTTGATACCAAAAGTTTTTAAGTCATTAAAGAAACTTTGTGTTCCTTGAATTACTTCTTGCAAAACAGTTCCATTAATTAATAACTTATTTCGATCGATGGTGGAAGAAAAAAGAATTTGATCATAAATACCTACACATAATAAATCATCTAGATTCATCGCTATTGCATCCTGTGCGATGCCCTTCCAGATACTTGTATCCCCTGTTTCTTTCCAATATAAATAAGCCAATATACTTTTGGTACCCGCCCCATCGGCATGCATAATATTAATGTAATCAGCATCCTTCCCTAAAAAATCGGCATATAATTTACAAAAAGCATTGGGATATAAGCCCTGATCTAAATGTTGAATAGCAGCATGAACTTCTTCTTTTTGAGCGGAAACGCCGCGTTGAGCATACAATGACATTTATCTAAATTGGTTTGTCTCACAAAGGTACAATTGTTTTACATTTGTGCCATATTTAGCAATATTAAATGAAGATTCACT
>CAINFN010000064.1 GCA_903848125.1 uncultured Bacteroidota bacterium | reverse complement strand
TGCTTCTAAAACCCTAGGATCCATGGGGGTAGTTGCATTATGATCAAGATAAATTGGTAATTTTAACATATCCGAATTTGATTTTTTCTAAAGCACAAAAGTAAAGCTTAAGGCTTGATTTTATTGAATTCGTTAGGCTTTAAAGGCAATTTTTTCCCAATTCGTAAAACAAAGGAAGCATGGACTATAAGGTAGAACACATTGGCATTGCAGTTAAAAACTTGGCAACAAGTATCCCCTTGTTTGAGCAATTATTAGGCAGCCCTTGTTACAAAACAGAAAAAGTAGCTAGCGAAGCAGTCAATACGGCCTTTTTCCTTAAACAAAACACGAAAATAGAATTACTAGAAAGTACCGACCCGGCAGGTGTCATTGCTAAATTTATAGAAAATAAAGGCGAAGGTATGCACCATATTGCTTTTGAAGTGCCTGATATTGTTGCTGAAATGGAACGGCTTAAAAAAGAAGGGTTTAGGCTATTAAATGATGCGCCGAAAAAAGGGGCAGATAATAAGTTAGTTTGTTTTGTTCATCCCAAAGACACCAACGGCGTACTTATCGAACTTTGTCAAAGTATTTAAAATAGTGGCGGTAATTAAATGCCTAAAATTTCTATGGCTTTTTGTGCTGCCAACTGACTAGCATCTTTTTTTGTGTATCCCTTTTGTGCAGTGATCACTTCGCCATCAATAACAATATTAATGGTAAATAATCTGCGTCGACCTTCCAATTGTTCTCCCGCCAAAACAAAATCAATTTGTTTGCCTTGCTTAGAAGCCCATCCAATAATTTTATTTTTTATATTGATGTCTATTTGTTCCAAATCTTCCATGAACAAATAGGGTTGTATCATTTTTTCTAAAATCCAAAGCTTAGTGAAGTCATATTTTTTATCTAAATAAATCGCGCCCACCAAGGCTTCTAAGGTATTTCCAAAAATTTGACTCGTCTTTAAACTTCCATCCATTTTATTAAATCGAGTCAATTTACGCAAGCCCATTTGAACTGCAATATGATTTAGTTGCTGTCTATTCACCATCTTGCTGCGCATCTCGGTTAAAAAACCTTCGCCTTTATAAGGATACTTTTTAAATAAATAATCAGCTACCACTGCACTAATGATGGCATCTCCTAAAAATTCTAGTCTTTCATTGTTTTCAGTGGGGCTGTCTTTTACTGATCGATGATTGAGTGCTGTTTGAAAAAGCAAAACACTATGGGTACGATACCCAATTAAATGCGACAAGTTTATTTCAAACTCGGATTTCTTAAAAAAAGAAAATAAATGTCTTAGTCTTTTCAATATAACTTTTATAAAAGAAGTAGTGTGCTAATAACTTAAGCCTTGTATTTTTTCACAATCACGCAAGCATTGTGACCACCAAATCCAAACGTATTACTTAATGCTGCATTCACCACTCGTTTTTGTGCTTTGTTAAAAGTAAAATTAAGTCTTGGATCTAAATCAGGATCATCCGTAAAGTGATTGATGGTTGGCGGGATAATATCATGAATCACTGCTTGAATACAAGCAATGGCTTCAATTACACCTGCAGCACCTAAACAATGGCCTGTCATAGATTTGGTGGAACTTATATTTAAGTTATAGGAATGCTCCCCAAATACTGCGGTGATTGCTTTGGCTTCCGCAATATCTCCTAAAGGAGTAGAAGTGCCATGCGTATTAATATAATCAATTTGATTGGCCTGCATGCCAGCATCTCTTAGTGCTGCATTCATTACGTTTTTCGCACCCAACCCTTCTGGGTGTGGTGCTGTTAAATGATACGCATCTGCAGTCGCTCCCCCACCCACTACTTCACAATATATTTTTGCACCACGTCTTTTGGCGTGCTCTAATTCTTCTAATACTAAAACACCCGAAGCTTCTCCCATAATAAAACCATCACGATCTTTGTCATAAGGACGACTCGCTGTTTTAGGATCGTCATTTCTTTCACTCATTGCTTTCATTGCATTGAATCCTGCCATACCTGCAACACCTATTACCGCTTCTGCTCCACCAGTGATGATGATATCTGCCTTGCCTAATTTTAAATTATCCATAGCAACAATAATTGCATTGGTACTAGAGGCACATGCACTTACTACCGCAAAATTGGGCCCTCGGAAACCATGTTTCATTGAAATTTGACCAGCAGCTATATCTAAAATCATTTTGGGAATAAAGAAAGGACTAAACCTTGGTGTACCATCACCATGAACAAAATTGGTCACCTCATCGGTGAAAGTATTTAAACCTCCAATACCACTTGCAAAAATAACACCCACTCTATCATGATCTACATTGTCTTTGGTGATACCTGCATCAGCTACCGCTTGATCACTTGCCACCAATGCTATTTGTGAAAATCGATCTAATTTTCTGGCTTCTTTGCGTTCCATATGCGCCTCTGCATCAAAGCCTTTTATTTCACAGGCGAATCGAGTCTTGAATTTAGACGCATCAAATTGAGTAATCATATCCGATCCAGACACTCCATTAATTAAACTTTCCCAGTAAGCGTCTAGGTTATTTCCAATGGGAGTTAAAGCCCCAATCCCTGTTACTACAATACGTTTGGAATACATGATGGTCTTTTTTAATTAAAAATCC
>CAINFN010000063.1 GCA_903848125.1 uncultured Bacteroidota bacterium | reverse complement strand
TTTAATTTTGTATAAATTGGTAGTTCAGTATTTTGGCGGAACCTACTAATTTTCAAAGTGTAAAAACGGAAAAGATATGAGTGAAGAGAAAAAAGCGACCACTGCAAAAACGACTAAGAAAATACTTATTTCACAAGCGCGTCCAGAAAGTGAAAAATCCCCTTACTTTGATTTAGAGCGTAAACATAAAGTTGCTTTGCATTTTTATCCACTTATTGAGCTTATTGCTATTCCTTCCAAAGAATTTAGAAAAAATAAAATTGATATCGCTTTATATTCGGCTGTTATTTTTACAAGCAAACATGCAATAGATCATTTTTTTAGAACCTGTGATGAATTAAAACTAAGCATTAGTCAAGACACCAAATATTTTTGTGTGACAGAGTCGGTGGCATTGTATCTGCAAAAATTCATCATGTACCGCAAGCGTAAAGTATTTTTTGGATCAGATGGTACCAATAAAAAGTTATTTGATGTTTTAAATAAACACAAAGGCAATGAGAAGTTCTTGTATGTATGTAGCGAAAATCAACAAGACAATGAAATTGTTAATTGGTTAAAAGATCATGAGTGTAAATTTGATCTTGGTTATATGTATCGTACCGAATTCAGTGACATCAAAAAAGTATTGGTGGAACATAATTTTGATGTGATTTGCTTATTCACGCCAAGTGGTTTAAAGAGTTTGCTAAAAAATAAGCCCGATTTTAAACAAAATGGCACTGCCATTGGTGCTTTTGGATCAAGTACTTGTAAAGCAATAGAAGAAGCAGGCTTTACTTTACATATAAGAGTGCCTAGTCCTGAAACCCCAAGTATGATTGCGGGCTTAGACAAATTTCTTTCCTCAAGTAGTAAAAAGAAATAAATAAATTGCATTCCAAATGAATGCAACTCCTCCTTATACAAATCAGCTCATTCACGAGCTTAGCCCTTACTTATTACAACACGCGCATAATCCAGTGAATTGGATGCCTTGGTCTACTGAAATTTTTGAACTGGCTCAAGCACAAAACAAACCTATTTTATTAAGCATAGGCTATGCTGCATGCCATTGGTGTCATGTAATGGAAAGAGAAAGTTTTGAGTCGGAGGAAGTAGCCAATTATATGAATGCCCATTTTATGAATGTTAAAGTGGATAGAGAAGAACGTCCCGATGTAGATCATATTTATATGGATGCATTACAAGCCATGACCGGTGCTGGGGGCTGGCCTCTAAATATTTTTTTACTACCCAATGGAAAACCTTTTTATGGAGGTACTTATTTTCCACCTGTAGCCATGCCGCAAAGAGCTTCATGGATGGATGTTTTACAAGGTGTTAAAAATGCATTTGAAAATAATTATGATAAGTTGGTAGAACAAGCGAATGAACTTACAAATCATATTGTAAGAAATGTGGTTGTACCTGTGAACACGACTGCAGGCATTACCAAAGGCGGTGATGATAATAGTCAAGAACCAATTGCTACTAAAGAAGAAATGGAACTCATCGCTGGACGTATTTTACAACAGGCCGATACGCAGTGGGGTGGATTTGGCAATGCACCTAAGTTTCCGCAAACATTTGTATTACAAATGCTATTTAGAAATTATTATTTGAATAAACAGGAAGCTTCACTTGTACATGCCATTCGCTCAATTGATAAAATGATACAAGGGGGCATTTATGATCATTTAGCAGGAGGCTTTGCAAGATATAGTACCGATGCGCAGTGGCAGGCACCCCACTTTGAAAAAATGTTATATGATAATGCTTTACTTATTTCTGTAATTTCTGAAGCCTATCAAATCACGCAAAAGCAGTCTTATAAAAAAGTAATTGATCAAACCATTCATTTTCTACATACAGAATTATGTAACGAGCAAGGAGCCTACTATGCAGCACTGGATGCGGATAGTGAAGGAGTGGAAGGTAAATTTTATACCTGGTCTTACGCAGAAATAAAAACTTTATTGGACGATTCTATCTTTGAAGATTTTTGTAACTATTATCAAATAACAGAAGTAGGCAATTGGGAGCACACCAATATTTTATGGACCCTTGAGCCAATGGAGCTAGGCATGCAGGATGGTTTTGAAAAAGCTAGGCAAACACTTTTGCAAGCAAGGGCTAAAAAAATAAGACCTGCACTTGATTATAAAATAATTTTAGCTTGGAATAATTTAATGATGGTAGGACTTTGCAAAGCTTATGAAGCATTTGGCAATGAAGCTTATAAGCAAAAAGCCATCGATACCATGCGCTGGATAGAACAAAATATGTGGAATGAAAAAGAAAATTATTTTTATCATACACATACCAAGGGGGTGAATAAATCTTTTGCATTTTTAGATGACTATGCAAGTTTAATTCAAGCTTATATTCATTTGCAAGAAATCACAGGGGATATAGCTTATGTAGAAAAAGCAAAAAAATGGATGGACTATGTGCAAGCTCATTTCCTTTCAGAGGATGGACTTTTTTATTATTACACCCCAGACTATCAAAAAGACATTATTGTTAGAAAAAAAGAAACTTATGATGGGGCCCAACCAAGCGGCAATGCAATGATTTGCTCGAGCTTGTATTATTTAGGCACCCTATTTGAAATAGATCATTGGACCAGTCAGGCAGAGCAAATGATCAGGTCTATGCGTAAGCTTATATTGCAATATCCATCTGCCTATAGCTATTGGGCTCAAAGTTTTTCCATCATGACCGAAGGGTATCAGTCTATGGTGGCGGTGGGTCCAACAGTCAGAACCGATATTGAAAGCTTAGTTGCTAGGTTTTTGCCTCAGAAAATGCTTGTTTTCATACCTAGAAATTTCTCTACCATACCTATGTCTTTATCAAAGCAAGGTAATGATAATCAGTTCTTTATATGTAAGAATAAAACCTGCTATCCACCTGTATCTAGTCTTGGCGAATTTTTAGCAATTATCTAACAACTTAATGTTTTAATTTGCAAACCTTAATTAAGTAGTGGAAATCAATACTTTCCGAAAAAATTCAATGGAAAATCTTTTATAAAAAATGAAATTTATTTCCAATTTTTACGTTCTAGATGGAATAGGTGTTAGGTTAAAAAATAGATATGATAAAAAAATTACATAAGTTGCCTTTAAAATTCCCCCTTTTGGTACTTAGTATCTTAATGGGCACATTGTTAATCATGGCTTTTGAATCTAATAAAGGGGCACCGAAATTTAATTCAGATCCAATGCATACGGTGTTTATACCTGGCGGTTCATTTTATATGGGCGCAAGTGATGAACAAGTTGATTTGGCGATGGTAAATCGAAAAAAATTGGTTTCTGTTCAAAGTTTTTGGATGGACAAAACAGAAATCACCAACGAGCAATATAGAAGGTTTGTAAACTATGTAAGCGATTCATTAAAATACTTAGCCGTTTACCATGGTGGAGTGAATCAAGCAGAAGATACCATCAAAGTGGATTGGGCAAGAGCACAAAAAATAAATTTAAACAGCAAGGCTGTTATTGAGAAATTAAACGAGTTGTTGTTAAGCCCTGACAATCGTTACAAAGGAAAAATTGGGATTGATCCATTAAAATTAATTTATAAATATTCTTTTATTGATTTAAAGGCGGCTTCTTTAGCATCTAAATCATTAGAGCTTCCTTTAAGTGACTTTATGGTTTCTAAAGAAGAAGCAGTTTATCCAGATACTTTAGTTTGGATGCGTGACTTTTCTTATTCTTACAATGAGCCACTTACTAGAATGTATTTCTCTCACCCTTCTTATAATGAATATCCAGTTGTAGGGGTAACTTGGAAACAAGCAACTGCTTTTTGTCATTGGAGAACTAATAACAGTGATTATTATAATGGCAAGCCTGGTCGCGCTGATGCTAAAATTGATGGTATATTTCGTTTGCCTACTGAAGCTGAATGGGAATATGCAGCAAGAGGAAATTCAAAAGCAAATGCAATGTATCCATGGGGCTCACCTTATACTAGAACTAAAGAAGGACGATTGTTAGCTAATTTCAAACCTGGCAGAGGCGATTACTTTGGAGGTAATTCTAAAGCAGATAATATTTATACCACCAAGGTTAAAACCTTTGCAGAAAATGGGTATAAGCTTTTTGATATGGCTGGTAATGTAGCAGAGTGGACCAGTTCTATTTATTATGAAGGCGGTTATAATTTTGTCGGAGATTTTAGTCCCGACATGCAATACAATGCAAAAGACGATGATCCAATTTTAATGAAACGTAAAGTAATTAGAGGGGGATCTTGGAAGGATATCGCTTACAATTGTCAAGTGAGTACTAGAAACTATGAATACCAAGATACAGCAAAGTCTTATATAGGTTTTAGATGTGTATTGTCAATGGCTCCTAGAATAAATTAAGCAACTTTTATCCAATAAATTTTATTTAAAAACTAATAAATTTCTCAAATGTCAAATTCCATTTCTCCAAGAACCAATAAAATTATCAATGTAATTTTTTCATTGGGAGCGGCAGTTGTTATTATTGCAACTTTAGCAAAAATATTACATCTTGGATGGGCAGACTATGCATTAATACTTGGCTTCATCACAGAAGCAGTCATTTTTACCATCTATGCTTTTTTGCCACCACCAGAAGTGGGAGATGCTACTCATGCGCCACAAGCGGGTGCAGTTGATTCTGTCATGTCACATTTAGAAGCTGCAAAACTAGACGGAGCTGCTTTTGAAAAATTAAGCAATAGTTTTCAACGTTTGAATGACACTGCAATGTATTTAGGTGACTTAGCGGATATGTCAAAGTCAAGTAAAGATTTTACGCACAACACCAAAGACGCTGCACTTGCATTGGGTGCTATTAAAGATGCAGCTGCAAGTGTTTCTGTTAACTTGGGTAGTTTTGCTTCTGCAACAGATGGAGTTAAAAATTTGAATGATCAATTTCAAATGATGAGCAAAAGTACGGAAGCAATGAATACTTATTATAGCAAATTGGCGGAAGCTTCCAATGCGATGTCTAGTTCGGCACAAGATGCAATTAGAGCGAAAGAGCAAATAGCCTTACTTGCAGACAACTTAACTAAATTGAATCAAGTGTATGGCAATATGATTATTGCAATGCAAGGACGTTAATTGAATTATTAAATATTTTCATTTTATTAAAAACTAGTATACATGTCATTACCTAAGGAGCCGAGGCAGAAGATGATCAACATCATGTACATTGTGTTGACTGCTTTGTTGGCATTAAATGTATCTAGCGAAATTTTAAATGCATTTAAAACCATTGATCAAAGTTTGGTGAATGCAAATGAAATTATCGAGCGAAAAAATTCGGACATCTATAAATCTTTACAAAGAAAGTTGGCTGATCCAAAAACAGCCGAAAAGGCTGCCATTTGGGCGCCTAAAGCGGAGAAGGCACATGTATATGCAGATGACTTATTTAATTATATCGCTGGCTTAAAAAAAGAATTAAAAACAGCCTCTGGATTAAAAATAAAAGATGGCAAAGAGGAGTATAAAGAAGATGATTTAGAAGCAACAACAAGATTATTTTTAAATTACAAAAGTGGAGAAACTAGAAGCCAGGAATTGTATAAAAAATTAGTACAATTTAAAGCCGATTTAGCGGCGATTGATCCTGCTATAGAAAAAGAAGTAATTCCTAACATGCCTCTTGATTTAAGAATTCCAGAAACAAAAAGTATTGCAGGTAAAACTGATTGGGGGTATGCTTATTTTAATATGACGCCAAGTGTAGCTGCTATTACTATCTTAACAAAGTTTCAAAATGATATTAGAAATAGTGAAGCCCAAGTAGTAGAATATTGTCATAAGGAAATTGGAGAAGTGGAGTTAATCTACGATCAATTTAATGCCTTCGCTGCTTCTAATTCCCAATATTTAATGACAGGAGAGGAATTGGTCATCACTGCAGGAGTGGGTGCATTTAGTAGTGCTGCCAAGCCATCGATTACTATTGATGGCAATACAGTTCCTATTACAGCAGACGGTTCGGCAGTATATAAAACCACAGCTGGAGCGCCAGGTGCTAATATTAAAAGAGTACGTATTTCCTTTTTGAAACCCAATGGAGAAACTGCAGTAATTGAAAAGGATGTGAAGTATACAGTGGGTACCCCAGTTGGTTTAGTGGTATCAACAGACAAAACAAGGGTATTTTATAAAGGCTTAGATAATCCATTAACCATAACAGGTGGTGGAGGTGCAGAAAATATCAATGTAGCAGTAGAAGGTGCCGGCTCAACTATAAGCAAAGCCAGCGCAGGGCAATACATTGTTAAGTGTTCACAACTAGGTAATGTATTAGTGAATGTGAACAGCGGAAAGTATGCACAAAAAATATCTATTCCAGTTAAAAGAGTACCCGATCCTATTGCCATGGTAGGCCAGAGCGCTGGTGGGAATATGCCTGCTAATAAATTTAGAGTACAACAAGGAGTGATTGCTGATTTAAGAGATTTTGTTTTTGAAGGAATTAAATTTAATGTAGTTTCTTTTATAGTAGTTTGTACTGGAAAAGGATTTGAAGAAGCAGACATCGCAGAAGTGAATGGAGCTGCCTTTGCTAACGGTGCTAAAGATTTAATAAGAAGATGTCAACCTGGTACAACAGTAACCATAGGTGAAATTAAAGTAACAGAACCGGGCGGAGGTACTAGAAAATTAGATCAAACAATTACTTTTATATTACAATAGTCTATGAAAAAAATTATAACTCCTATTTGCTTTTTATTGGGAGGATTATTATGGGTGGCTACAAGTAGCGCTAAATTCAATTATAAGAAAAAAGCTGCACCTGCATCAGCCCCTACGGCAAAAGATACTGTTCCTGCTGCGGTTTTGGTAGCGCCAGTTGCTGCGCCTGTGGTAAGCAAAACTGCTAGTGTACCTGATCCAAATGTAAAAGCCAGTAAATCCATTGATACTACCTTGGTGGGTGGATTCAATGCTAATCCAAGAAAGAGTTTAAGAAGTAACAGTGGTTTTTCATCAGACCTTAATACCAAGAAAACCCTTCAACAAAGAACGCCTGCGAACTACCAAAATTTAAGAGCTGAAGATGCTTTATTTAGTGAATTTGTTTGGGAAGAAGTAGATGGCAGAGAAAAAATTAATAGACCTTTTATTTATCAGGCCTATGATGATAGTGGTGACCAAAGATTTTTTGCTATTTTATTAAAAGCAATTGAAAATGATGGAGTGGTTCCATTTTCTGCCGAAGGTGGCGATGATCGTTTTACAAAGCCACTTAATTTAGACGATGTAAATGCCATGTTAAAGGGAAGTTTAGATACGCAATTGGTACAAAACGTAAACAATCCCAATGTATTTGATACCAGTATTATTTACAATACTAAGTTGGCACCTATTCCAGATTCTATCTATACATTCAGATTAAAGGAGCAATTTATTTTTGATAGCAAAACTAGTAGAATGTATTGTAGAATTATTGGTATAGCGCCTGTTGCTACTATTGTTATTAATAATAAGCCAGTGAAAAGAACTTTGTTCTGGATCTATTATCCTGAACTTAGAAATAGTTTAGCCAAGCATGAAGTGTACAATCCAAGAAATATTTCAAGCAGAATTACATGGGAAGAATTATTTGAAAGCAGATACTTTAATGGCTATGTAGTAAAATCTACATTAGACAACTATAATGATAAAATGCTCAATTCTTTATATTCAGATCCAAAGAAAAGATTGCTTGAAGGTGAAAAAATTAAGCAAAAGATATTTGATTTTGAGCAGGATAGATGGGTGTATTAGGCTGACCTCATTAAGAGGGGTCTTTTAAAAAAGCATCTTTTAATATTTGGGCTTTTTTGGCCCCTATGATTTCAGTTAATAATTCTAATTTGGCTTCCTTAATTTTTTGGACCGATTTGAAATAGACCAATAATAATTCTTTTGTTTTTGGTCCAATACCTGCAATTTGATCCAAGCTATTCTCCAATGCCCCTTTAGACCTTTGGCTTCGATGAAATTGTATTCCAAAACGGTGTACTTCGTCTCTTATAACACGCACTAGCCTATGCGCTTGGCTATTCCAATGCAAGCGAATTGATTCCGTATCTCCTGGAAAAAATAACTCTTCTAAATTTTTAGCCAATCCAATGGTAGTTACTTGATGTACAATACCCAATTCGGTAAGGGCTTCGAGGGCCGCATTTAATTGACCTTTTCCGCCATCAATAATAATTAGCTGGGGTAAGGCTTGTTTTTTTTCTAGCACCGAATGGTACCTTCTGTAAACCGTTTCCTTCATACTCGCAAAGTCATTGATACCCACCACCGTTTTGATATTAAATTTTCGATAGTCTGATTTACTAGGCGTTCCATTTTTAAAACAAACCATTGCAGATACCGGATAGGCCCCCTGAATATTTGAGTTATCAAAGCATTCAATGTGCACTGGAGTTTCTTTTAAATGCAATAGTTCTTTTAGCTCCTCTAAAATCAAGTTTTCTTCTTTATTTTCTACACTAATTAATTGTTGTTTTTGTAACCACTCTTTAATAGCGTAGTCGGCATTTTTTTGAGAGAGTAATAATAATTGTTCTTTATCTCCTTGCTTTGGCAGGGTGTATTGTACCCCTGGTATCTTGTCTTCTAACTCAAATGGAACAATAATTTCTTTGGCATTGGATTGCAAATTGCTTCTGAAATGGTGTATGGCAAAGGCTAGTATGGTTTCTTTGTTTTCTTCTAAGGGTACACTTAATGGTAAAATATGGGTTTGAATAATTCTTCCTTCTTGAACCATTAAATAACTCACATAAGCTTGGTCTTGTTCATGAGCAATGCTAAAAACATCTATCGGATATTGTTGTTTGATGTACACCACCGACTTGGTTTGGTAATTTTCAAGCTCTTCTATTTTTCTTCTAGTAAAATCGGCTTTTTCAAATGCCAATTCACCAGCTTCCTGCTTCATTTTTAATTTTAACTCTTGAATGACTGGTTTTATATTTCCTTTTAAAATATAATTTACTTGTTCTATGGACGCATCATACGCTGCTTCAGATTGAAACGACTGGCAAGGCCCTAAACAATTTCCTAAATGATATTCCAGACATACCTTAAACTTACCTAGCTCTATATTTTTTTTAGTGAGGGGTAGGGTGCAGGTTCTAAGTGGAATGGTTTGTTTAATATGAGTAATTAATTCTCTTACAGCCAAAGCATTGGTAAATGGCCCAATATAGGTAGAGCCATCTTTAATTTTTCGACGC
>CAINFN010000062.1 GCA_903848125.1 uncultured Bacteroidota bacterium | reverse complement strand
GAAAAGACAGCACTATATTTTGGTTGCAAAAACAAAAGAATGATAAAATTGTAGACTTAAATAATTTTGTAGAAAATAATATAACAAATTCAACCAGTCCTGCATTAATTTATTATTCACTTGGATTGAGTTTAAGATCCATGGAATCTACCAAGGTATTGGCCTTGGCTAAAGCGGCTGCAGAAAAAATCAAAGCCAACCCTTTGGTAGAATTTGTTGCTTTATTAAACACACAAGTTCAATCTAATACTAAAACTACTTCTATAGGAGTTGGCAATATGGCTCCTGAAATTTCTTTAGCCGACCCTAATGGAAAAATTATTTCTTTAAGTAATTTACGTGGCAAATATGTATTGGTTGATTTTTGGGCCAGTTGGTGTGGACCATGTAGAGGAGAAAATCCAAATGTGGTAGTGGCTTATGAAAAATTTAAGAAGAAGAATTTTACAGTGTTAGGTGTTTCATTAGATGACAATAAAAACAGCTGGTTAGAAGCCATTAAACAAGATAAATTAAATTGGCAACATGTAAGTGATCTAAAAAAATGGGAGAGTATTGTTGTTGGCGCCTATCAAATTGAAGGCATTCCCTTTAATGTACTCATTGATCCTACAGGAAAAATTATCGCTAAAGAATTAAGAGGCCAAGCCTTACAAGATACCTTAGCTGCTGTTTTACATTAATACTTTTATACTTGTTAAGTAAGTTACTAGTGCCGATGAAACATCTAAGCGCTTATCTATTTAATTAGCTTACCTACCTTTTTATTTTTGCTTAATAAACGTCTTTATTAAGGCTGGAAGTAATATTAAATTGGTAAAAGTACTTACCACTAAGGTTAAAGAAGTAAGCCATCCTAGGGCTTTAGTTCCTCCAAAATCACTGAAACAAAAAATAACAAATCCTGCCACCAGTACCATAGAAGTGTAAATAATGCTTATGCCGGTATGTTTGATAGTTTGCGCCAAAGTAATATCAACCTTGTTATTTAAACGAGGCAGCTCTTGTTTATAATTGATTAAAAATCGAATGGTGACATCAATAGCGATACCTAATGCTACGCTAAACACCAATACTGTTGATGGTTTTAAAGACACCCCTACCCAACCCATTATGCCGGCTGTAATAAGCAATGGCACCAAATTAGGCACCAAAGAGCACATAAATATGGGAAAAGATCTAAATAAAAATAACATACAAATGGCAATTAATAAAAAGGCCCAAAAAATAGACTCTCCTAATCCTCGAATGATAAAATTACTTCCTTCTAAAAATGTAACACTACTTCCTGTTATTTGTATGGTATATTTTGTACTATCAAAAATTGATTTAGTAGCACTGTCCAATTTATTTAAAAAAATGGGTAATTGTGCACTTCCAATATCTTTCATATTAACACTTACTCTAGTTTGGCTTTTATCTTTATCGATGAATTTACTTAGCAATTGGGCAGGACCTGATACCGCTCCAGAAGCAGCTAAGCTTTTACCTGCAGCTGTTTTATCAAATTGTAAATAAGGTGCTATAAAAGCCATTTCGGTGGCAGAAGGTAAAGAATAAGCTAGGCTATCCCCTTCATAAAAAGCTTGCTTGGCAAATTTAATACCATCCAATAAGCCAATGGGTTTCCCTAATTCTGGTTGTTGACTCAAATAAACATCCAATGCATCTATAGCTTCAAGCGGATGTATATTTTTGATTAATCCATTTCTTTTTTTAGTATCTATTGTAATTTCTAATGGCATCACCCCACCCCCTTCTTTCTCGAACCATTTTAAGTCGGTATATAATTTATCTTTTTTAGGTAAATCATCTACGATAAAAGCTTCTTTCTTAATACGCATCACACCCACAACAGCAATGACAATTAAAACTAGGGTAATTCCAAAAACCCATTTGGTATGATGAAATGTCCATTTTTCTATTTTAACTAAAATGCGTTCTAAATACTTATTGTCTAAATATTTAACATGCTTAGGTTTAGGTGCTTCTAAAAATGTGAGCACAGGTGGTATAAAAAATAAACTTATAAAAAATAACGCCATTATATTAATTCCCGAAACCCATCCAAACTCTTTTAACAAAGGGCTTTTGGTAAAGGCAAACACAAAAAAACCAATAGCTGCAGTAAGATTACAAAACAAAGTAACAATCCCCATTCTACTTACCATTTGAACGATGGCCTGTTGTTTATCATTGGTCTCTTTATAGGAAGTATGGTACTTATTTAAGAAATAGATACAATTGGGTATCCCAATTACAACAATCAATGGTGGAATAAGGGCAGTTAGTAAAGTAATTTTTTGGCCCATTAATACCATTGTCCCAAAGCTCCAAATAACCCCCATGATTACCACTGATAAACTCATGAGTGTGGCCGAGAAAGATCTAAAAAATAAAAGCAGTGTCACAGCAGACAATAATAAAGAACCAATTAAAAACCAAACCATCTCTTTTTTAATTCGGTCTGCGAGTATGGTTCTAATATAAGGCAAGCCACTAACATGAATAGCTAAGCCAGTTTGATGGGTAAATGAATCCAGCTTGCTTTGTAACAAAGAAATAATACGCGACCTAGCTGCACTATTGATAGAATCTGGATTAAAACTTACGGCCATCATATAGGCATGGCTATCTGGATTGTATAATAGATGCTTATAAAAAGGGAGCTGCTCAAGTGTAACTTGATCCTTTAATAAAATAGAATCATTAAAGTAAGGGGCATTAAAAATTTTACGTGGTACGAATTTTGTTTGAGCACTATCTTTTGTAATAGTATAAGCATAAGGTAGGCTTAGAATATCGGTTACACCTGGTACTTTTTTTAACGACTGATGCAAATTAAATACCGCATTAAAAACTGGAGCAGTATACATGTTATCGGTCTTAAAACCAATGACAACAGTAGTTCCATCTACTCCAAATTTTTGTACAAAATTCTTATAAATAACAAATTTAGGGTTGTCTTCGGGAATGGCTTTTGTAAACTCATAGCTCAATTTTACTTGCATTGCAAAATACCCCATTATGATGGTGACCACACCCAATACAACGAGTGAGGCTATTTTAAATCTAACAATAAATTGACCTAGGCTTTTCCACATAAACTTTTTTTTAAATTACCCATACAAAGGCAGCCAACTGTGTAAGTAAACCAATAGTAAATCCGACTACTAATTCATTCTTAGTATGGTCACTTACCACCATTCTTGCACTCACCACAAAAGCGGCAATAACAAGGGCTAATAAAATCCAGGCTAAATTATTCACTGGATAATAAAAACCCACTAAAATTACTGCCATCAGTAACCCACTGATCCCCATGGCGTGTAAACTTACTTTAATAAAATTATTAACTGTCAATCCTATGGCACTTGCAATGAAAATGCCAAAATAAAAATATTTGAGTGCCAAAGGCTGATCCGTAAAGTTTCTACTTAAATAATACATCCACCAATAAAAAAACATAGTAATAACATAAGGTATAATTCTTTCCTTCCTTGTTCTTAAAAAGATACTATCGCTAAATTTTAATCTCCATAATAAAAATACGGCAAAGGCTGGAAAAAATGCAGTGAGCCAAAAAACACTAAATAACTTCAATTTCAATTGCCAATCGGTGATGCCAGCAAATTCAAAAGGCATCAGGTACATTAAATATAAAAAAAAGTAAGTAGGTATAAATAAAGGGTGAAATACATAAGAAATTGCATTGGCAATATAAGGTAGTGGCTTAGCGGGTTTGTTTTCCATGTATGATTTAATTTTACTAGAGTTCTTTTCTTAGTCTAGCTACTGGAATGTTTAATTGTTCTCTATATTTAGCCACTGTTCTTCTGGCAATATTATACCCTTTTTCTTGTAATTGTTCTGTTAATTCATCGTCACTAAATGGCTTATGCTTATCCTCCGACTCTAGTAATTCTTCTAAAATGGCTTTCACTTCCTTGGTGCTCACCTCCTCACCGGAGTCGGTGGTTAATGATTCACTAAAAAAGTATTTCAATAAAAAAGTACCAAATTCTGTTTGAACATATTTGCTATTGGCCACTCTACTCACAGTGGACACGTCTAAATTCGTTTTTTCCGCAATGTCTTTTAATATCATAGGCTTTAGCTTAGTCGTATCTCCACTCATGAAAAAAGCCTCTTGATGAATTAAGATTGAATTCATTGTTTTCAATAAAGTCTGTTGCCTTTGAAGAATCATTTCTATAAACCATTTAGCAGCATCTATTTTTTGTTTTAAAAAAAAGACAGCTTCTTTTTGTGACTTGTCCTGCTTATTACCTCGATCATACTCCTTTAACATTAATTTATAATCATCGCTAATGACCAAAGGTGGTGCATTGCGGCTATTTAATATCAATTCTAATTTTCCATTACTAATTAAAACTGTAAAATCGGGTGTGATATATTTATCTGCTTCACTCATGTGCCCAGTTTCGGCACCTGGCTTAGGATTCAATGAAATAATTTGATGCAACACTTTTTTAATTTGACCATCCTCTAAGTGCAAGCTCTTTTGTATCTTATCATAATGTTTCCGTGTAAATTCCTCAAAATATTTTTCAATAATAGTAATGGCCAATAGCGTGTCTGCATCTACTTCTCCAGCTTCCTCTTTTTTTCTTTTTAATTGGAGCAGCAAGCATTCTTGCAAGTTTCTAGCACCAATTCCTGGGGGATCAAATTGCTGTATTTTTAACAAAAGCGCTTCTATCTCTTTTACTTCTACTGTCAAACTTTGTTTAAAAGCAAGGTCGTCAGCAATAGATTGCAGCGCCCTTCTTAAATACCCATCATCATCTAAACTTCCAATAATTTGTTCAGCAATTTTATAAGCATGCTCCTCCAAAGCCAACATACTTAATTGATCCATTAAAATTTCGTGTAAGCTTAATTCAGCTTTAATTGGAATTACTTTGTCATTATCAAGCTCTGGATAATAATCATCTTTAGTTTTGTAATTGGCAATATCTCCATCATCGTCATAGTCATAATTACTTAATTCCTCATTGCTCATTTCAAATTCATCCACTGGAATCGCCTCCTCCTCTTCTATATTTCCATCTAACAAATCATCTTTCATTTCTTCCACCGACTTCTCCATATCTCCTTCTAATAAATCTGCATTCATTTCCAAAGCAGGATTTTCTTCCAATTCTTCTTTTATTCTTTGTTCAATTTGAGCAGTAGGAATTTGCAACAACTTCATCAATTGTATTTGCTGGGGCGACAATCTTTGTAATTGTCTTTGATGCAAGGATTGCCCTAATGACATAAACGATTACTTTTAAGAAAGTGCTTTAAGTAATGTTGCTAAAAATAGGGCGCCTTTTTCATGCACTTGCTCTTCTGTCCATAGTAAACTAATTGCGGTAGAAATACATTTACTCATTACCGCATCACTCTTTGAAAAATTGGCGCTTTGTAAGGCAATCAATGCCTTTTGTTGCGCATCGGATAATGGATATAAACTTGTTGCATTTTTTAAATGATCCCATTTTCTGATATAATGCCAATTGTTCGCATACCAATAAAAGTTGCCAGGCATGATGCCCGCTTCTTTGAATGCAGCAATTGCTTTTTCAGTATCGGCTTGACTTGGCAAGAACCAGGTTAAGAAACTATAGCTGTCCCCTGCTGGATCGGGCACCACTCTAAATTGAATGCCTGGGACTTGTTCTAAGTAGGAACGTAAAATTTGGTTGTTCTTTTTTTGAATCGTCAAAAAAGTATTTAATTTTTTAATTTGTGCTAAACCCACTGCAGCGTGTAATTCACTAATGCGAAAATTATAGCCCAATGCAGGGTGTAAATCCGCCCCTCTGTCTACTCCTAAATGATCATGGCCATGGTCTGTAAAGGCATCCGACTTAGTATACACTTCTTGATCGTTCGTCATTACTACCCCACCTTCCCCACAGGTAATTGTTTTTACAAAATCAAATGAGAAAGTGCCAGCATGTCCGATCGTACCCAAATGCTTTCCTTTATAGGTGCCCCCGATACTTTGACAAGCATCTTCTAATAAAATTAAATGGTGTTCTTTACAAATAGCCACCAATGCATCCATGTCCGCCATACTTCCACACATGTGAACGGGCATCACACATTTTGTTTTTGCTGTGATGGCAGCTTTGACTGCAGCTGGTGATAAAGTCAAGCTTTCATCAATATCCACTAATACAGGGATGGCACCCATACTTAAGATGGCTTCGAAACTTGCCACAAAAGTAAAGGCTGGCATAATCACCTCGTCTCCAGCACCCACACCTAGCGCAGCCATAGCGGTAGTTAATGCAGCTGTTCCACTAGAGGTAAGTTGTGCATAGGCTGATCCAAAAGTGGCGCAAACTGCTGCTTCTAACTCTTTTGATTTCCAAATGCCTTTTCTAGGCCCGTCAAATCCATAACGCATTAAAATACCGGTCTCTAGGACCTCATTTACTTCCTTTCTTTCTTCTGCTCCAAAGAATTCAAAACCTGGCATATCCTTGATTTTTAATGATAAACAAAGGTAGTTTAAAAAACGAAAATTGGGTGTTTTTCAGTAATTTGCGCCCGTAAAAAACCTTAGCGCACTTATGGAATACAGCAAATTGATCGCCGTGTCTGGCAAGTCTGGATTATTTGAATTATTAACCAGCAAAAGCGATGGCGCTATTGCCAAATCTATAGAAAACGATAGTACTCAATTTATTAGTTCTAGAGCTCACCAATTCTCTCATTTAGAGAGTATTGAAGTATTTACCACCCATGAAAACGTGTTTTTAGCATCTGTTTTTATCGAAATGGGGAAATCAAAAGAGGCCCTGCCTAATGACAAGGACGCCAAATTAATACAAGCCTACTTTAAAAAAGTATATCCTAAAATGGACTTTGAGCGTGTTTATCCAAGTGATATGAAAAAAATGATTAAATGGTTTGCACAACTTCAAAAGCACGAGGTTACTCCTACTTTACCAGAAGTAGATGAAGAAGAAGAAGAAAAGGCATAGGCCTTTTCTGATGACAGAGTAAAACTATTCGGCCTTTGCTGATACAAGAGTCACACTCCTTTAAATTTCCCTCACCTAACTTATATAAAAAACTTACTCAACCTAGGGTAAGTTTTTTTTTATGCTTAAATTGCAAGAGGTGCGGAGACATTTAAATTAAATGGCTTAAAAAAAATAAAAATGAAAAAAATAGTATTGTTGGCTTGTCTATTAGGTTTAATTGCGCTAAGTGGAATGAGCCAATCTAGTGCAGAAAAAAAATGGGTACGCAAACAATTTGCATCACTTTCTTTAAACGAAAAAATTGCTCAACTCATGGTGCTAAGAGCACATAGTAATTGGAGTGAAGCAAAAAAAGATAGCTTAAGTGAAGTAATTAAAAAATACAATATTGGTGGATTGTGTTTTTTTCAGGGAGGCCCTGTAAGAGAAGCACTTCAAACCAATTATTATCAATCATTGGTGAAGACCCCTCTTTTTATAGCTATGGATGCAGAGTGGGGCGTAGGAATGCGTTTAGATAGTGTAGAAATGTTTCCAAGACAACTTTCTTTAGGCGCCATTTCCTCTTCTCAATTAATGTATCAAATGGGTTTAGCGGTAGCAGAACAATGTAAAAGATTAGGCATACAAATTAATTATGCGCCAGTAGCGGATATCAATAACAATCCAGCGAATCCTGTCATTAATGACCGCAGCTTTGGACAAAATAAAGAAAGAGTCGTACAACATAGTATTGCTTATATGCAAGGATTGCAAGAAAATGGTGTCATGGCTACTGCAAAACATTTTCCCGGGCATGGTGATGTTTCTGTTGATTCCCATTTAGATTTACCAGTCATTAACAAAACAAGAGCCGCATTAGACGAAATGGAACTGGCCCCTTTCAAGGCTTTAATAGGCGCTGGAATTGGTTCAGTGATGGTAGCGCATTTATCGGTACCTATTATAGATAGCACTCCAAAATACCCCACTTCCTTATCTTCCTTAGCCATCAATGGTTTATTAAAAAATGAATTAGGATTTAAAGGACTTGCCGTTACTGATGCTTTAGATATGAAAGCCATTAGTAATTATTATCCTGCTGGAGAAGCATCTGTGCAAGCACTATTAGCAGGAAATGATATGCTATGCTTGCCTGGAGATATTGAGCAATCTATTCAAAAAGTGAGGGCCGCTATTAAAGAAGGAAGATTGAGCAAGAAAAATATTAATGCTAGTGTTAAAAAAGTATTGACAGCAAAATACAAATATGGTTTAAGTCAATTTACACCCATTGATACCACCAATTTAATTTTTGATTTAAATAAATCAGTAGGAAGTATCAAAAGTCAAATGGCTAAGCAATCATTAACTTTTATAAGAGGTACTTTACCACAGCCCTATCTTGCTGCACATAAAAAAATAGCTTACTTGGCTTTTAATTTAGCAACACCTAATGTAATTACTAAGGCATTGGAAGAAAAATACCAAGCCACTATATTTTATATAAATGCCAAAGACAGTAATAATTTACCTAATTTAAAAAATAGTCTTACTCAATTTGATCAAGTAATTGTTGGACTTCACAATTATAGTAAAAAACCTGCTAACAATTTTGAGCTACCTAGTTCAATTATTAATTTTATTAACGAGACTCAATCCAATCATTGGATGCGAATGATTTTTGGTAACCCATACGCGGTTGCTAACTTCAAAAATATTGACAATATTTTATTTGCCTACGAAGACAATAGCTATACACAAGAAGCTGTAATGCAATGGCTCGAAGGAAAAACACAAGCAACAGGCCAATTACCTGTCAGCATTAGTGATAGTCTATTGTATGGCCCAACAATCGACAATGCTATTGCCAAAACAGAACCTAATGTATACAGCGAAAAATTAATGTTTATAGATTCTATAGCACTGGACGCTATTGAAAGGAAAGCCATACCAGGTTGTCAGATCTTAGTAGCAAAAAATAATAAAATAATTTTTAACAAAGCCTTTGGGCAGGTAGCTGGCGAAGGCTCTGCAAAAGTATCCTTAGAAACAGTGTATGATTTAGCCTCCATGACTAAAACTAGTGCTACCACAGTTTCTATTATGAAATTAGTAGAAGAAGGCAAGGTATCTATCGATAAAACCATTGGAGATTATTTACCCTGGGTAAAAGGGAATGACAAAGAAAAAATAACACTCAAAGATTTACTATTGCATCAAGCTGGACTTTTTCCTTTTATTAAATTTTATGAATTTTTAATGGACAAAGAGGGTAAATTTTTACCAGGCATGGTAAGCCCTACGCCCGACAATACGCATCACCAAATGATGACGCCTACTAAATACTTAATAGATAGTTGGATAGATAGCATTCATAATAAAATTTTAGCGAGCCCTATTACCACCGCAGGTAAATATGTTTACAGCGACAATGATTTTATCTTTTTAGGCGCTATCGTTGAACAAGTATCAGGCATGTCACTCAATGAATATACTACTCAAAATATTTATGGCCCCTTAGGTATGAAAGCTACTGGTTTTTTACCCCTAGAAAAAACCAGCGTTGATAAAATTGCTGCTACAGAAATAGATGATTATTATCGTCATGAATTAATACAAGGATCAGTACACGACGAAGGCGCATCTGTGTTTGGAGGTATAGCAGGGCATGCTGGCTTATTTGGCAATACCACCGACTTAGCTAAATTGTATTTGATGTTGATGAACAAAGGTCAATGGCAAGGACAAACTTATTTTCAACCGAACACCGTTGATCTTTTCACTTCCTACCAAACTGATAAAAGTCGCAGAGGGCTCGGATTTGATAAGCCAGAAAAAAATAACGCTTCCCTTAAAGATCCCTACCCTTGCTTAAGTGCTTCTCCTAGCACTTTTGGCCATACTGGATTTACAGGCACTTGCGTTTGGGCTGATCCTGATAATCAGCTATTATTTATTTTCCTGTCAAATAGAGTGTATCCAACAAGGAATAGTAAAGTGTACAATGCCTTAAACATGAGGTCTAAAATTCAGGAGCGAATTTATGCTGCCATAAAATAATCAAATGTTTAGATCCATTCTATTATTTGCATTATTAAGCCAAACGATATTTGCCAATAGCCAAAATACGTTAGGGCCAATAGGCCAATGGAGAGAACATTACAATAATAAAAGCATCTTTCATATTGTAAAAGGAGATAAAATTTATGGAGCAAGTAGAGGCCAAGTATTTAGCATAGATAGTAAGAAACAAGTTGAGTTGTTTGGAAAATCAACTGGATTAAATGAAGTGGGTATTGCCGCTATGGCCTGGGACGCTTTAAATCAACAATTGGTGATTGCTTACAACAATAGCAATATTGATATTTTAAAAGGGGATCAAGTTTTTAATGTGAATGATATCGCTATTTCTAACTTATATGGCAATAAGAAAATTAATGACATTCAAATATTAAATCAGTGGGCATTAGTTTCAACCAATTTTGGAATTGTTGTGGTAGACTTAGTAAAGCATGAAGTAAAAGATACTTGGTTCCCCAACAACAATAGGCAGCCAACCCTCACCTATCAAACTACAATTACTAAAGATAGTTTATATGCAATAACAGAAGAGGGTTTGTTTAGCTGTCCATTAAAAAACAATTGGATTGTCTCAGATGGATGGCATTTTTTTGAACCCTACAAAAAATTTGGTCTAAATAAAATAAACAGCAATACTAGTATCATTGCTGTTTACAATAAGGAGAATGTATATCAATTCCCATTCACCGACCCTATCCTAAAAAATAAGATAGGTACTATAAAACAAGTGAATATTACAAAGGAAGGTATATTTCTGCTTGCCGTAAACTATGTAAACAAAGGCGCTCTACTTCAACTCAATGCAGATAAAAGTACTACTGTACTAATAGATTCAACCATACTTGACCACCCAATGGAACTACTAGTTAATCAAAATGATTATTGGGTAGCAGATAGTAGCAATGGATTGTTACTTAAAAATACAACCAGCCAATGGACCACTTTAGGCGGTCCCATTGAAAATATAAAAGGAAAATCTTTCATCAACGATAAAGTCTTACTAGCCCCATTTAGTGGGAATGCCAATGGCTTTAGTACTTATTCAAGCACAGGTTGGAAAAATTACCTAAAAAATAGCAACAATATTAACTTACCTATTTGTATTGCCAGCACCGTTGATCCAAAAGATGAAAGTTGGTGGTTGACCACTAATAATGGTTTATTGCACGCTACTACAAGCAATACAAATTTTGAAACAATAACTCCATTAAATTTAAACGGAGTCTACAAGGATCTTCAATTTAGTACCATTGGAAATTTATGGGTAGTATTAGATGGGCAAGGTCTTTTACAAAAAAAAGACAATGCTTGGAAATTATTCACTCCTCCAAATCAATTTATTAAATCAGGTTTAAATAAAATGCTTGTAAGTAAGCAAGGACAAATTTGGATGATTGCACCACAAAATCAAGGGATCTACTTATACCAATCCAATGAAGTGTATCCAACTGAAGTATGGAAACAATTAACCACTGCTAAATCAAGTGGTAATTTACCAAGTACCAATGTGACAAGCATGGTAGAAGACAAGGAGGGTTCCATTTGGGTGGGAACGGACAATGGGATTGGCATCTTTAATTGCGGTGATATTTCAAAAGAAATCTGTGATGCTTATTTACCACCCATAAAAAATACCAATGGATTTATTGGCTTCCTATTTCAAAAAGAAATAGTGAATTGTATGGCAGTAGACGGGGCCAATAGAAAATGGATTGGAACCAATAATGGGGCCTGGTTATTAAGTGCGGACGGTAGAACCATTATTGAGCATTTTACCAAAGACAACAGCCCACTTCCAAGTGATACCCTATTACAAATAATGATTGACCCCAATGAAGGAGAGGTTTTTTTTAATACCAATAATGAAATGGTAAGTTATAGGGGCAGCGCTACTACTGGTGCAACTACACAAAATGATATTGACATTTACCCCAACCCTGTTGCGCCAGGATACAATGGTCCTATCGCTTTTAGAGGATTGGTAGAAAATGCGATAGTAAAAATTACAGAATTAAATGGCAGATTGGTTTATGAAACACGTGCATTAGGAGGACAAGCTATTTGGAATGGTAAAACCTACGAAGGGAGTAAAGTGGCTTCCGGAATTTACTTAGTGTTTGTAAGAGATGATGCTGGCAATGAAAAAGGCGTGGGTAAAATTGTCATCACCAGTGGACAATAAGTTTTTGTGCATTAAATTATTGAACGGCTAAATCAAAGTTTTTAAAGGACTTAAATTTTAAGTATCCTTTTTCACCAGCCACTACACGATACATAATTTGTCTAACTTTATTGGTGGGTACCTTGATGGCCGTATCCGTGTCGTAAATTGGGAATTTTCTAAATAAAACCCCTTCTACCAATTTAAATTCATCCTTGCCTCTATAACCTTTACAAAGTTGCATGTCATTAAAAATATCAGGAAAATAAATAGGTTCTACGCCTTCATTGTTTTTTGAGCTAAGACTAAAAATATTGGCTTTGTTTTCCTTATCATAAATGTACACCACTAAATCTGGAAAGCCGTCCTCATTAAAATCATCAACTTCGGCACCAAGTACCCTTCCTTTTAATTCTAAACTAACATCTCTTGCCTCAGATTTAAATCCTACAGGTCTAATGTTAAAAACATTTGACTCTGTTGATTTATTCAAGCAACTAACTCTATAGCCTGCTTTGCCTATTTTCATAGTACTATCATACTTGGCAAATTGCTGTCCACTTACCTGCAAAGACAAAAAAAGCCAGCTAAAAAATAAACATTTATACATATTTAAAATCTTTACCTACCAAAGTTAATAGAATAGTTTTAATTTTCCATTCAAACAAAATTTAAAATGGCCTTTGAAATTCAAGTTTCTTCACTTTTTGATTTCAAAAAAGTTCAACTAATCGACAGCCAAAACGGGGTTGTGATTGACATTACGACCAAGGGGGCGCTCATGAATCGTTGGCAAGTAGCTCATCAACCTAATACTTTACAGCTGGTTCATGGAAATGATTTTAGCAATGGATGGAGCCATTTTGAACAACAAGGATTTAGAGGGGCTAAAATGTCGCCCTTTGCTTGTCGAATGGAAAGTGGCAAATACGAGCTTTTAGGCAAGCCTTATACAATTGAAAAATTCTATTTGAATAAGGATGCTATTCATGGAATTGTATATGATGCTATATATACTATACAAAACACGCAAGCAGACGAGCACGGTGCTTATGTTATTTTGAAACATACCTATATGGGTATTGATCAAGGCTATCCATTTAATTTCACAATACTTGTGAAATGGCATTTACAAAAAAATAATAAAATAAGCGTTGAATCCATCATTACAAATCAGACAGCACAAGCAATTCCTATGATGGATGGATGGCATCCCTACTTTAGTATTGGCAGTCTTATGAATGATTGCAGTTTAACTTTTAAAAATAAAGGGAAAGTGGTTTTTAACGATCAGCTATTGCCTACTGGACAAGTGATGGAAGACGATACTTTTAACCATGCTAGAAAAATAGAAGCCATAGAATTAGACAAATGCTTTATAGTAGACCCCACTCAAAAGGAATGTGTTTTAGAAAATGACAAAATGAAATTGGTGGTACAAGCTGAAATGAATTATCCTTATTTGCAATTGTATATACCACCAGATAGAAAAAGTATAGCTATAGAAAATTTAAGCGGGGCGCCTAATTGTTTTAATAACAAAATGGGGCTTCTAATGATGAAGCCCCATGAAAGTTTAGTTTTTAAAACTAATTATCAATTCTTTATAAAATTATAGCTCAATAACAGCTGTAATACTTATTTCAATATTTACATTGCGTGGCAAAGTTTTAACAGCAACCGTTTCACGTGCAGGAAAATTGGAGGTAAAATAACTGCCATACACTTCATTTACTTGCGCAAACAATTGCATATCACTTAAGAAAATAGAAGTTTTAACAACATGCGCAAAACTTAATTTAGCTTCTTCTAAAATAGCTTTTACATTTTCCATTACTTGCCTTGTTTCAGCCTGGATATCTGACAAGACCAATTCTCCTGTAGCAGGATTAAAAGCAACTTGACCACTTGCAAATAAAAATCCGTTGGCAATTATTGCTTGACTATAAGGCCCAATGGGCGCTGGCACTTTACTTGATTGAATAATTTCTTTTGACATATAATTAAATTAAGATTGCAATTTCTTGTTTTTCTATCAAATCACCACTTATTTTTGCAAAACACTTTTAAAATTTTGGCAACCCTTCTTCATATTGATACTGCTGGCGAAAAAGCCATGATTGCATTCACAAAAAATGGAGTGGTATTGGCTAGTAAAGAAAACACAACCCCTCATACCCATGCCGCCTTTGTGCAAGCAACTATTCATGAATTAGCGGTTACAGCAAATTGTACACTTGCAAACATAGATGCAGTGGTGGTCACCATGGGACCAGGAAGCTATACAGGACTTAGAGTGGGTCTTTCTAGCGCAAAAGGAATTGCCTATGCCCTTCAAAAACCGCTTATTGGCCTATCCACTTTGGCCCTTTTAGCCAATGCGGCTAGCAAAACTGCCTTGTTTAAAAGCCTGGGAGACCAAATACAAGTCTTTACCATGATTGACGCTAAAAGGATGGAAGTATTTGGTGCCCTATTTAACCAGGCGCTAGAAATTACCTTAGAAGAACAAGCCATCGTACTTGAGGAAGCCTTTGTTGCGAATCTATTGACCAATGGCCCTATTTTATGTATAGGAAATGGTGCTAGTAAAATAAAGGAATTGACTACTCATCCAAACGTATATATAAGCGATGTAGCCTATAACCTAATGGATTTCATTGAATTAGCCGAATCAAAGTTTGCTAAAAAGTCCTACGAGGATCTGGCTTACTCTAGCCCTGCTTATTTAAAAGATTTTTACACTAAAAAAGGTTAAAAAAGGATAAGCGGTTTAAACTTAATGGGCCCTTAATATGTCAAAGTAAATTTTGAAAAAAGAGAAAATACATACACAAAATCAAAATTGCTACGAATTTATATATTATTAAAAAAGTAAATTTTAATTTAAATGATTAGCTTTGTGGTGCAATTTTAGATGTTAAAACCCCCAAATAATTAATATCATGAACCAATCACTTCCACAATTACAATTAGCGAATGGCGCAAGTCTATTAAAAGTAGATTTACTACACATCAAAAAAGCAGCAATGATTTTGCGTGCTTTAAACCATAAGCTTCGTCAACAAATTGTAAAATTAATTGACGAACAAAAAAAAGTTACTGTAACTGAAATTTATGTTAAGCTAAGATTAGAACAATCTGTAGCATCACAACATTTAGCCATCTTAAGAAGAGCAAGTATTGTATCTACTATTCGTGAAGGAAAATTTATTTTTTACACAGTTGATTACAATCGACTGGAGGAAGTAAATAAATTTATTGAACAACTAGTTGGATAAATATGTCTTTATCAATCGAAGAATTTCAAACACTTCTGAAGGACGAATCTGTTTTTATCATTGATACAAGGCCTGCCGAATTGTTTGTAGATGGCTATATTCCCAATGCGCTTAATATTACACCAGCCACCATTAAATATGCAATTGCAATGGGTATCCTTACTAAAGATACACCCATGGTTTTTGTAACGGAAGATGAGTTAGTAGCAGAAACGATGGCTTATTTTATCAAGGCTGAGTTTACCCAAATTAAAGGATATTTAATAGGTGGTTTTGCTAGCTGGGTTGCTGCCTCCAAAAGATATGATTTAATTATTGAGGTAGAAGTAGATGAATTAGCCATGGATATCCCCTTTGACGAATACCTAATGGTATTAGACACACGTGAAGAACCCGTATTTGATAAACAGCATATCAAAAATTCAGTGGCAGTTCCCTTATCTGAAATGGGCGACCCTGGGAGCATGTCAGAATTAGACGAGCATTTTAATATTTATATCATTACCGATAATGGAGAAAGCAATACCCTTGCTGCAAGTTTATTAAAAAAGCAAGGCATCCATAATATTAGAATAGTAAAAAGAGGATGGGAAGAATTACTTCAAATAAAAGATAAATTTTCTTTTGAAAGTACAAAGCAAAAACCTACAGAAGAAGACCCTTTTTTAAATTAATTTTTATCATTAGTGTACTAGCAAATTACTGTGCTTAGAAGCATCATAGGCATACCTCCAACGACGATGGGTCCATAAGTAATTGGCTGGATTTTGCTTGATTTTTTCCTCAAGTATTTTTACATATAAAACAGTCAATTGCCCATCTTTATAATAATTGGGTGAGGTGGTCATGACTTCGTATTGAGAATGGTAATAGCCTCTTTTGGTTCTATAAAAATGCACAAAAACTTGTGCTGTATTATTTAGTTTCGCTCCCTTTTCTGGGCCTTTTACAAATGGCGTTAGTTGCCCAAAAAACGGTACCCAATAAGCAGATAATGGATTGCCTGGATTTTGATCAGCTGCCAAAGCCATGGCATAGCGACCTTGCGTAGCAAACTTTTGAAACTGTGCTCTAAAATTAGTAGCAGGAATTAGGATGCTTCCATATCTTTTTCTTAAGCCTAATATAATTTTATTAAAATGAGGATTACTCAGTGGCATGTATACGCCAATAAAAGGATATTGACCATATTTAGCTGCACCCCAATTGGCAAATTCCCAATTAAAAAAATGCCCTGCCATAATTTGTACATTCTGCCCTGTCTTGTATAAATCTTTTAATACTTCTGCATTAGAGGTAAACCTTTTATTAAAAGTAGCATCCGACATGGACAACAATTTAAAAGTCTCTATAAAAGAATCTGCAAACTGTTGGTAAAATTCATTGGCAATTTTTTTCCTCTCTGCAGTAGACTTATTAGGAAATGCAATGTTTAAATTTTGAGTTACCACATCAACTCTATATTTTACAATATGTTGTAAAATGAAAGCAACAAAATCACTAATCAAATACATAACTCGCCAAGGAAGCAATGAAAATGTATAACAAAAAATATAAATGATAAAATACATGAAGTGATTTAAATATTAAATTATTGGGGTGCTATCCAAGCGCCATGCTCTTTTAGTAGCTGTATTAATTCATCCACTGCTACTGCACTGTCTATGTTTCTTTTCATTACTTCCTTTCCCTTATACAAAGTAATTTTACCCACTCCACTTCCTACATAACCAAAATCAGCATCTGCCATTTCTCCTGGTCCATTTACAATACAACCCATGATGGCAATTTTTAATCCTTTCAAATGGCTAGTAACACTTCGTATTTTAGCAGTAGTTTCTTGTAATTCAAATAAGGTTCTGCCACAGCTAGGACATGAAATATATTCTGTTTTTGAAATTCTAGTTCTAGTGGCTTGCAATATTCCAAATGCAGTGGTATTTAAAAACTGCTCCATAGAATGATTGCTAAAATAATTTCTTCCCGAAACTTTGCCGCCCTCTGTAGAATTTGCAAACTCGTCATGTATTTTTTTATTGACGCCCAGGAACAAGCCATCTCCCATTCCATCTAATAAAAGAGCCCCTGTCTCGGTGGCAAAATGAATTAAATGCTCATCAGCACTTGTCCAAGCACTTTGTGTTGTTAAAATAACAGGATTATTTATATTTAATTCCATCATTCGAACCAGCATTCTACGCACCGCTGGCATGGAATGCGCCAGTGGGCTGCTCAAGCAAAATACAACGGATTTATCCTTGGCAATTTCTAACAATTGATCTTCTCTTATTCCATTTTTAAATCCAAAACAATCTACTTCCACAAAATTGATAAAAGCACTTTTTCGAGTTGCTTTTAAATATTCTTTGTAATCAAAAATGGGTAAGTACTTAGTGCGATCAGTTACTGTCTCCCATAGTTCAGGCTTAGTAATGACTCTTAATGTACCAGGTAAATCAAAATCTAATAATGCATTTTCTATATAAATAAAATCAGCAGCAGCATCTGAAATAGTCCATTTATCGGTAACCGCATCATATTGATAACCTATTGATATTAAATCATCCGGAACAATTATTGCCTTGTGTCTAAAGTCGGCCAACACTACCGGAACCGATTTTCCACCAATGATACTAATGTTAACAGTAGCCCTTCTTTTGTATTCAAATGGATTATATGCCAATTTTTCAATGGTTGGAATATGCTGAATTCCTTTCATCCGATTAGCAGGATATCTCTTGACTAAATCCTTACAAACTGGTATTTCTAATTCTGGATCCTCCGTTAAACTCACTCTAATGGTATCTCCAATGCCGTCTTCTAATAAAGTACCAATACCAATGGCACTTTTAATACGACCATCTTCTCCATCGCCTGCTTCCGTAACACCTAAATGCAAAGGATAGCATTCCTTAAATTCATTTTGCATTTGTTGTATCAATAATCGATAAGCTTGCACCATCACAAGCGGATTGCTCGATTTCATGCTTAAGATAATTTGATGATAGTCTAAGCTTCTTGCAATTCTTAAAAATTCCATCGCGCTTTCTACCATACCCATGGCAGTATCACCATACCTACTCATAATTCTATCGCTTAAGGAACCATGATTGGTGCCAATACGCATAGCAGTTCCATGCTGTTTACAAATAAGTACCAATGGAGAAAATCTTTCTCTAATTCTTTCTATCTCTTCAAGATACTCCGCATCGGTATATTCAATTTGTTCAAATTTTTTCTTGTCCACATAATTACCTGGATTCACTCTCACTTTTTCTACAATGGTGGCAGCAATTTCGGCCGCATTCGGGGTGAAATGAATATCAGCAACTAAAGGTGTGGTATATCCTTTGGCATGTAAAGCAGCTTTAATGTTTGCTAAGTTTTCTGCTTCCGTTTTACTTGGCGCGGTGATTCTAACCAATTCAGCCCCTGCTTCTATACAACGAATTACTTGTGCCACTGTTTTTTCAGTGTCAAGCGTATCAGAAGTTGTCATGGTTTGAATACGAATAGGATGACCTCCTCCAATCATTAAATTACCCACTTTTACTTCTCGGGTAATTAAACGTTGATAACTGGTAAGTGAATTACAATATTGTTCCATAAAATTGAAATCGTAAAGATAATTATTTTATTGTCCTATCTAAGTCCTTTTAAAAATCCTTGTTGTAGTAAGATTGTTTTTAACAAGGGTACGGCAGATTGAACAGTCCCATTAGGCGCCGAGCCTTGTTTAGACGCACTTGTATTTAAAACAAAAAAATAAATGTGTTTATTTTCTTCAAAAAAACCAACTACCCAAGAAATTTGAGTCAAGCTATCAGCTGCTTCCATATAACTTAAATGATAATTGCTATTGTCTTCTTTGGAAATCATTTTTTTGAACAATTCCTGAGAACGTTTTTGAAAGGGTAATTCTTTAAAAAACATTTTTTTAATAAGCCCAAGTTGCTCATCTGCAGTTATACGCAAGGAATTATCTCTCCAAAAATCATTCAAGTTGGTGCTTACTATTCCTTTACCATAATGAATAGAATCAATGGTTTTAATTAAGGCTGCTCTTCCTATGTTAACTATAAGATGCTGATAAAAGGCAATTGAATCTGCACTTACCCAGGTACTAGCATTTTGACTAATCATGCCATTGTCTAAAGCCATCAAACTAGGAATAATAAAAAAAGTGTTTAAAGGGCTATAAGCTGAATCTTTATAACGAGACAAATTTGAAATCGTAAATTGGCCAGATCCATTTTCCAATAAAGCAAAACTGCCTTGCACCCCTGCACTGTCCAATAATTTTGAAATGGAGGCATCTATTTTTACATTATTAGGAGAACAGCCAAAAAATAGGGCCACAAAGGTGATTAAGACTAAAAGCTTCTGATTCATAATTCTGTTTTATAACTGCTGCAAATTTACCACATAATACTAATAAAAACACCCCCCTCCTTTGAATTCAGGAAGGGGGTGTTTAAAAATTAATTAAAGCTTATTCTATACCCAATAATTCTACTTCAAATATCAAAGTAGACCCTGGTCCTATAGTTGGTCCTGCAGAACGTTCGCCATAAGCCAATTCAGAAGGAATGAATAACTTCCATTTGCTGCCCAAAGACATTAATTGTAAGCCATCTTGCCAGCCTTTAATAACACCATTCAATGGAAAACTGATGGGTTCCCCTCTTTGAACAGAACTATCAAAAACAGTTCCGTCAATAAGCGTACCATGGTAATGTACTTTTACTTTACTTTTTAGTGTTGGCTTGGTGGTATCTTTACCAGCTAATATGACTAGGTATTGCATACCATTAGACATTTTAACTACGCCTGGTTTTTTTGCATTTTCCGCTAAAAAGGCAGCGCCTGCTGCACGATTTGCTGTGATTTTTTCTTGACTCATTTTATCTTGGTAGGTTTTAATACAATTGTCTAATAAACTATCTGGAATGATTCCTTTTGAAAGAAATCCTGCACTCATCCCCTTTTCGAAGATGGCCATATTAATAGCTTGTAATCCTTGGCCCTTCATGCTTTGTGCAATTCTATAACCCAATGCATAAGAAGCACTGTCTTTGGCATTTTTAATTAAAGCAGGGGAGGTTTCGCCAACGGCAATTTTTGTATTGCCTACTTTCACTTGTGCATTACCCACTTTTACTTGTTTAGGTGGGGTAGTTTTAGTTTGCGCCATACTACTCATGCTGGCTACAACTAAACTTAAAATAATTAATGTTTTTTTCATAGTATATTTTTTTTCTTCTTGAGAGGTTCAAAAGTAGAGTAAGGTTTTGAATTATTGGCTTAAAGTTTCAATAATTGTTTAATTTGTTGCTCTACTTTAACAATTTCCATAGATGCTACCACTTTTTGCATAGTTGCTGCTATTTGAGAAGTACAAAGATTCCCCAAACTACCCTCGTGTGTATGCTTCATTTGGGTGGTATAAGTAAAATTACCGGCTTCAATGGCCAAGCCTACTTGCTTATAAGCATCTCTAAAAGGCATTCCACCTATTACTAATTTATTCACTTCTTCAACACTAAATAAATATTGATATTTTGGATCTTCCAATAAATCTTTTTTTACGACCATGTTTTGAATCATTAAAGTAGCCATCTCCATGCAGTTTTTTAGTTGTGTAAACGCAGGAAATAAATGCTCTTTTAATAATTGTAAATCACGATGATACCCAGATGGTAAATTAGTAGTCATCATCATAATTTCATTTGGCAGTGCTTTAATTCGATTACAATAAGCTCTTATTAATTCAAAAACATCTGGATTTTTTTTATGCGGCATAATACTTGATCCAGTAGTTAATTCTTCGGGGAATTGTATAAATCCAAAATTTTGGTTCATAAACAAGCATGCATCCATACTTAGTTTAGATAAGGTATCTGCAATATTGGCCAATGCCATAGCAGTTACTCGCTCAGCTTTTCCACGACCCATTTGGGCATATACCACATTATAGTTAAGCGTTTCAAAACCCAATAATTCAGTAGTTCTTTTTCTATTGATAGGAAAAGAGGAGCCATACCCCGCTGCTGATCCTAAGGGATTTTTATTTACAATTGTATACGCTGCTTGTAACATAGTCATATCATCAACTAAGCTTTCGGCATAAGCACCTAACCACAAACCAAATGAAGAAGGCATGGCCAATTGCAAATGAGTATACCCAGGAAGTAAATCATTTTTATGTGCTTCGCTTTTTTCTTGAAGTAAAGTAAAAAATGATTGAACAGCCGCACTCATACTAATTAATTCGGCACGTAAAAATAATTTAATGTCTACTAATACTTGATCATTCCTACTCCTAGCACTATGAATTTTTTTTCCAACATCTCCTAAACTTTCAGTCAACATCATTTCTACTTGTGAATGAATGTCTTCCACTCCTGGATCCAATTTGAATTCGCCCGCTTGTATTTTTTGGTAAATTTCAATTAACGCTTTTTTAAGTTGGGTTTGTTCTACTGCAGTTAGTAAACCAACCTCAGACAACATGGTAGTGTGTGCAATAGACCCCAATACATCGTAGGCAGCCAGATAAGTATCCATGGCTTGATCATTTCCAATGGTAAATTTTTCTACCAAGGCAGATGTGTTGCTATTTTTTTGCCAAAGCTTACTCATGGTTAAACATTTTTTCAAGTAATTGAATATAAGTTACAATTCCCTCCTCTATCTCTTTTATAAAAATAAATTCATCCGCTGTATGGCTTCTTGCAGAATCACCAGGTCCCATTTTTAAGGCAGGGAAAGGCATTAATGCTTTATCTGAAGTAGTTACAGAACCATAATACCCTTTTCCTAATAGCAAACCTGCTTTAACTAAAGGGTGGTCCAGTGCTATGCTAGTTGAACGCATTCTTACACTTCTGGGTGTAGCTATTGCATTTATATGCTGGCCAATAGTTTCCAAAATTTCTTCAAAAGAATACAATTCATTCACCCGAACGTCCACCACCATTTTACAATTAGAAGGGACCACATTGTGTTGCTTATTATCTGTTTCTATTGCTGTAACACTCATCTTCACTTTTCCCAACAAGGGTGATACTTTTTCAAATTCAAAACTTTTAAACCAATCGATATCAGGTAGTATTTTGTACAAAGCATTTACCCCTTCTTCTCTTGCTGCGTGCCCAGCAATTCCAGTTGCCACCACATCTAACACAAGTAAGCCTCGCTCCGCAATGGCCATTTCCATTTTAGTAGGTTCTCCAACAATACCAAAATCAATAGTAGGCAATTGAGGTAAAGCCAATTCAATACCATCGTGTCCTGAAATTTCTTCTTCTGCAGAAGCTACTAAAACAATATTATAAGGTAAATTAGTTTGAGGATAAAAATACAAGAAAGTAGCTATTAAGCTCACTAAACAACCACCCGCATCATTGCTGCCTAATCCATATATTTTACCTTCTTTTTCAATTGGATGAAAAGGCTCAAGGGTATAGCCCTTATTAGGCCTCACCGTATCATGGTGTGAGTTTAATAATAAGGAAGGCTTAGCAGTATCAAAATGTAAATTAGTGGCCCATACATTATTTTTAGCTTGCTCTACTTTAATAGTACGTGCTGTCAAAAATTGTATAATGTGCGCCGCTGTTTTATCTTCCTCCTTACTAAAAGATGGAATAGCTATTAAATTTTTTAATAAGTCAACAGCATCCTTTTGCAGCAATGCTATGTTATTAAAATTAGCGGTATCGTAATGTTCTGACATTATAATTTAATTGTGGTACCTGCGGTGCCTTGTATTAATTCATTTAATCTTTCTGCTTTGCCTATGATCACAGATTGTACTCCATTTTCAAGTGCCGAAAAAGCATTGTCAATTTTGGGAATCATTCCTTCAAATATGACCTTTTTTTCTTTCAAATTGTTATATGCTGCATTATCAATTTGCAAAATTACAGAACTAGGATTGTCAATATCACTTAGTACGCCTTCTTTTTCAAAGCCATATATCAGATGTACTTGGTAGGTCTTAGCCAAAGAGGTTGCAATACTTTGCGCAATGGTGTCTGCATTGGTATTAAGTAATTGGCCATGACCATCATGTGTAATAGGGGCTATCACTAGTCTACTGTTGTTAGAAAGTAACTGTAAAAGCAAAGGGGTATTTATTTGATCGATATCCCCAACAAAACCAAAATCAATTGCGGCATTGATTCTTTTATGTGCAAGAATTAAATTGCCATCTACACCAGATAATCCAATAGCATCAAGGCCTTCTGCTTGCAATTGCGCCACTATGTTTTTATTAATATAGCCAGCGTACACCATAGTGACTATTTTTAAAGTAGCTTCATCAGTAATACGTCTACCTTGTACCATTTTTTGTTCCACGCCCATAGAAGTAGCTATACTAGTAGCTAACTTACCACCACCATGCACTAAAATAACTTGGCCCTTTACTTTCGCAAAAGATTGCAAGCAAGCAGTTAACAAAGTTGGATTGTCAACAATATTGCCTCCTATTTTAATAACATACAATGATTCCATATAATTAATTCAATTCGTTTTATTATTAACCTGAATTTTTAATGATTTTTCAAAATTTCAGACAACACCGCTTGTGCCGCCCATACTCTATTAGCCGCTTCTTTAGTTACTAAGCTATTAGGCCCATCCAAAATTTCATCACTCAATTCTACATTTCTTCTTACAGGTAAACAATGCATCACTTTTGCATTATTGGTAAGTGCTAGTTTATTATTATTCATCATCCATTGAGCATCTTCACATAAAATTTTTCCATATTGTTCATAGCTACTCCAATTTTTTACGTACACAAAATCTGCCTCTTTTAATGCCGCTTCTTGATCGTTGGTAATACTCGCTCCCTTTGTAAATTCAGTGGAAAGTTCGTGGCCTTTAGGATGGGTGATTACAAAATCGGCTGCTCCCCATGCATTTACCCATTCGCTAAAACTATTGGCTACACATTGTGGGATAGGTTTGATATGTGGCGCCCAGGTTAAAACAATTTTAGGTTTCTTGTTGATAAAGATTGGGTTAGCTGCCATCGACTCTTGTATGGTAATAATATCCGTTAAGGATTGCAATGGATGAAGGGTTGCAGATTCTAAACTTACAATAGGAATACCGGCATATTTAATAAACTGGTTGATTATTTTTTCATTATAGTCTTCTTCTTTATTGACTAAGCCAGGAAAAGTTCTAATACATAAAATATCAAAATAATTACCTAATACAGGTGCTGCATCTTTTATATGCTCTACGGTAGTTCCGTTCATAATGGCCCCTTCTATAAATTCCAAAGCCCATCCTTCCTTATCTACATTAAAAACAATTGGCTCCATACCTAATTGCTGTGCCGCTACTTGTGTACTTAATCTAGTTCTTAAACTTGGATTTAAAAAAAGTAATCCAATTCTTTTATTTGCACCCAATGCCTTATCTGCAAATGGATTTGCTTTATAGTGTAATGCTTGCTTTACCAATACATTAATATCCTTCACATCCTTCACTGAAATAAATTGTTTCATGACTTAATCGTTCTTTTGCTTCAAAAGTTGAATCGCCTTATTCAACCCGGTTAAAAATAAATTTATATCCTCCATGCTAATCGCTAATGACGGTAATAGTCTCACCACATTTGGCTTAGCCTCACCAGTAAATATTTTCAAATCATTCAATAATACTTTCCGAATGTCCTCCAACCCTGCTTCCATTTCAAATCCAATCATTAAACCTCTACCTCTTACCGTCTTCACTCCTTCTGTATTTTTTAATGCGTTTATTAAATAGGCCCCTTTTTCTTGAGCAGCTTTAATCAAATTTTCTTTTTGCATTACTTCAATCACTGCTAATGCGGCAGCACAAGCTAGAGGATTGCCCCCAAATGTGGTACCTAGCATACCCATCTTTGCTTGAATATGGGGTGCAATTAAAATACCGCCAATAGGAAATCCGTTTCCCATTCCCTTGGCCATTGAATAAATATCTGCATTAACTCCTGCATGATCGTGCGCAAAAAATTGACCTGATCTTCCATAACCACATTGCACACTATCAGCTATATATACAGCACCATGTATATCACATGTTTTTCGAATGGCTTGTAAAAATGCATCGTTTGCCTTATGAATTCCAGCAACACCTTGAATGCCTTCAATAATGACAGCAGCAATTTCAGCACCATTGCTTGCAAAGCAAGCTTCTAAAGCAGCCACATCATTGAATGGTAAAAAGATAATATTATCTGTTTCATTCACAGGGGCAACAATACTTGGATTGTCCGTTGCTGCCACTGCTAAAGAAGTTCTTCCGTGAAATGATTTCTTGAACGCTATGATTTTTTTTCTGCCGGTATGAAAGGAAGCTAATTTTAATGCATTTTCATTGGCTTCCGCCCCACTATTGCATAAAAATAATTGAAAATCCTTTTTCCCACTTATTTCATTCAATGCAGTTGCAAGTTGCTCCTGAATAGGCATGATGACAGAATTTGAATAAAATGCAATCGCATGCAATTGATCTTCGATACGCTTTACCCAATGTGGTTGCGTATGACCAATACTTATAACAGCGTGTCCACCATACATGTCTAAATATTCCTGCCCCTTATCATCCCAAACGCGGCTGCCTGCAGCTTTGATAATTGCGATGGGGTTTAAAGGGTATACGTTGAATAATGACATGGTGAAAAATTTATAATCAATAGAGTTTAAAAATAATTTGCTTTTAATTGTAATCCAGTGCCTTCTTCTAATCCGAAAATTAAATTCATATTTTGCACCGCTTGACCTACAGCACCTTTCAATAAATTATCAATCACCGAATGAATGGCAATTTTATTTCCTTGCTTTTCAATATGAATTAAACATTTATTGGTATTCACTACTTGTTTTAAATCAATATTGTTTTTAGAAACATGTGTAAAAGGATGCGACTCATAATAGGCATTGTATAATTCGTAAATAGCCTCCATACTTAAATCGGAGGAGATTACTGAAGTCACAAAAATACCTCTTGTAAAATCGCCTCTCCATGGCACAAAGTGCACTTCCGCATTTTTATTGCCTTGAAGTGTAGCCAAACTTTCTTCTATTTCATTTAAGTGTTGATGTTGTAAAGTTTTATAGGCTTGAATGTTATTGGCTCTCCAACTAAAATGACTGGTTACTGACAAAGCTTGGCCAGCACCCGTAGCACCAGTAATACCTGTTGTATATACTTCCTTTAATAATCCTTTTGAAGCCAAAGGCAATAAACCTAATTGAATGGCTGTGGCAAAACAACCTGGGTTGGCAATATTTTGTGCACTAGTTATTGCTGCTTTGTTTAATTCTGGTAAACCATATACAAATTGTCTTGTACCAATAGAAGCTCCTTCAGCTAACCTAAAATCCTGAGACAGATCAATTATTTTTATACTTGATTTTATATCATGAGCAGCCAAGAATTTTTTTGCATCTCCATGACCAACACATAAAAACAAAACATCTATATTTTGATCTAATGCTGCTACAAATTTTAAATCCGTATCCCCCACTAAGTCAGTGTGTACCTTGCTCACCAATTCTTCTGCGCTACTAGTACTGTGCACAAAACTAATATGTGCATTAGGATGACGCAAAACTACACGCAGTAATTCACCACCTGTATAGCCTGCACCTCCTACTATTCCAATATTAACTTTTTGCATTTTAGAATTCGTTTATTTTTTATTTGATTCTTTCACATTATGAAAGATGCTTGTTTGATTACCAAATATTTTAGTAAACCCTCTTACATCCGCACCCGTAAATCCTGTGTTCATTTCACCATACTTACCAAATTTCGCACTCATCAAATCATTCTCTGATTCAATACCTATGATTTGGAAACGATATGGATTTAATTGAACAAATACATGACCAGTAACTTGTGCTTGTGAATTGGTTAAATACGCTTCAATATCACGCATTACTGGATCTAATATCTGACCCTCATGTAACCAGTTGCCATAAAAAGAAGCCAACTGATCCTTCCAAGATAATTGCCACTTTGTTAATACATGTTTTTCTAAAGCATGGTGTGCTTTTAATATCACCATCGGTGCTGCCGCTTCAAAACCTACACGTCCTTTAATTCCTATAATGGTATCTCCTACATGAATGTCTCTTCCAATACCATATGCACCAGCAATAGATTGTATAAATTGAATGGCCTCTGTTGGATGCGCAAATGCTTGACCATTTACTTTTTTAATTTCTCCTTTTTCAAAGCCAATCACCATTTCTTCGCTCGCCCCTTCTTTTGACATTTGAGTTGGCCATGCACTTTCTGGCAACATCCCTTTTGAATTCAATGTTTCTTTTCCACCCACACTGGTACCCCACAACCCTTTATTAATTGAATAGGCCGCTTTTTCAAAATTCATTTGAACACCTTTCCCTTTTAAATATTCAATTTCTGCTTCTCTACTTAATTGTAAATCACGTATCGGTGTTAAAATCTCAATGCCAGGAATCATAATTTGAAATATCATATCAAAACGAACCTGATCATTGCCAGCGCCCGTACTGCCATGGGCTACTAATTTAGCACCTACTTTTTTTACATGCTCCGCAATATGTAAAGCTTGACTTAATCGCTCTGCACTCACACTTAATGGATAGGTATTGTTTTTTAAAACATTTCCATAAATCAAATACTTGATAATACTATCATAGTAGCCTTCCACTGCATTTACAGAAGTATGTGTTTTTACACCCAAAGCATAAGCATGTGCTTCCACTTTTTTTAATTCCTCTTCGGTAAAACCACCGGTATTCACAATCACACTGTGTACTTCTAATCCTTTATCCTCCGTTAAGTATTTTACACAAAACGTAGTATCTAAACCTCCACTAAATCCTAATACAACTTTTTCCATAACATTTATTTTTTTCTAAACCAGTTCAATAATTTACTTTGTTTTATTTTCATAAAACGCTCGTACAACTTAGAGTTATTTGAAAATTCAGCCGCTACTTCTTCAACAGTATTCGGTTGCTTGGGTTCATACAACATAGCAGTACACATGCAATTTTTACGATCCTTACTCATCAAAATTTCATAGTTCACACAACTTTTGCAACCAGCCCAAAATTCTTCATCATCGGTTAGTTCACTATAGGTGACTGGTTCATAGCCTAATTCACTATTTATTTTCATTACCGCTAAACCCGTTGTTAATCCAAATATTTTAGCAGTAGGATAGGTTTCTCTAGACAATTGAAAAATAGTTTGCTTAATTTTTTTAGCAATGCCCGTTTTTCTAAAAGCAGGGGCTACAATTAAACCACTATTGGCCACAAACTGTCCATGTTGCCAAGCTTCAATATAACAAAAACCTACCCAGGTACCATCTTCGGTAACTGCAATAACAGACTTGCCTTCATTTATTTTTTTGGCCACATATTCAGGGCTACGTTTAGCAATACCCGTCCCACGCGCTTGCGCCGAAGAAGCCATTTCATCGGTGATGGTATTTGCAAAGGAAGCGTCCCCACTGTGGGCTACGCGAACTATAATTTTTGGTTCCAATGAGCTATTAATTTTAAAAAAAGAAGAATGCTGGCGTAAGAATGATTCTTTGGGGCTTTTTCCACTGATAGGGGCAAGTGCCAATTGCTCGTCCTATCAGAATCCACGTCGGCAGAAAAATCTGACGATACTAGACGTCATCATAGGGCTCGGTTCATTTAAAACAGATACTGGTGCAGTAATTGCACAAGTTTTAGTAATATGTAATTGTACCTGTTTCATTTAGATGACTCCTTTTAATAGGAAGGAGGGTATAAAAGTATTAAATAAAATAGACAAATGGGGTCTAAGACCCCCCCTAATTTGTTCCAGCACTGTCTTTTAGGAAAATACAGCTCTAAAAGTGAATGATTGTTAGTTTTTCAAAAGCTGCTTTTTAATTGTAATTTTGATCCAAATCCTCGAATATGAAAATTTTCACGAATAGTTTTGTTATTGGATGTAGCTGCTTCCTGCTTGCCTGCGGCCAAAATAATGCAAATAAAACAGCATCTGTTGCTGATACGACCAAGGTAGCCATTAGCCAAAAAGCAGATGAAAAGACGTTTAGTGTCTCCTTGGTTGACAATAAAAAAGATCCTAGTTGTGGCATGCCAGTAACTGCTGGCATAAGTGATACTGCCCATTTTCAAAATAAAGTGCTCGGATTTTGTTCGACCGAATGTAAAAATGAATTTTTAAAAAATCCAAAAGCAAACCTAGCTGCAGCTGAATTAAAATAGATTGGATTATAAAATTGTTTTTAATTTTTTTATGATGGATTGTGCCATTCTAAAAAATCCAAGATCAGTTAAATGAACTCCGTCAACTGTGGCTTCCCCATCTTCGCCAATAAGCCCTTTAGCTGGTAAATAATAAATACCAGTAACGCCCTCTTTATTTAAAGTTTCAAAAGCGTCTGAAAAACTTTTATTAATCAATTTTATTTTTTCATCGATACTTGAAACAAAGCGGGCTGTTGGGTAATTTATTTGTTCAATTAATAATATAGGTGTGTTGGGGCTTAGTTGTTTAAGTTGTTTTAAAAAAGGTAAGGTTCGTTCCTTTGCCTGTTGCGGCGTTAAATTAGGACCACAATCAATTACATAACAAGAAGCATCAATGGTAGACATAATTACTGCTAACATTGAGTCAAGCTGCCCATTGCCACTAAATCCTAAATTGATGGTTTCCGTTTTTAATTGTCTTTCAATAATGGCGGGATACGCCATCCCGCTGCGCATGGCAGAAGCACCTTGAACGATACTGGTTCCATAAAATACAATTGGCTTATTCTTTTTGAAAATAGGGCGACTGCTATTTTGTAATAAAGCTGCTGAATCGACGCCAATAAATAAGGAATCGGTTGTTTCATAATCGGGCAAATACAATAAATATTGTCTTATTGATCCGTCTAAATCCTTAATGATAGATGCTTCTTGATAAACAGCATGATTAGGTTTTCCAATACCAACATAATACCATTGATCATGATCCAATGCATATAGATCTACCCCTTTAACCAGTGTATTGGCTACATGTGGGAAGCTGGTGGTGGCTCCAGTTTTCCATTTTGCACTAATCTGTTTTGAATTGGTTTCAAAGTAAATGGCTAACCCCGTAGAATTTTTACTTAGTTGCCAAACTGGTACCCTTAATAAACTTGCTAAACTATCAGGGAAACGTTGATAGCTAGTTTGATTAGGGAAGGCCCTTCCTACAATAGATAAATTTTCTATTGTGTGATACTGAATAGGCGATTGCGCTTGCTGACTGGTATAAAAAAATACCCCTACTAAAAATAGTATTCCCTTTTTCATTTATTAAATTTTGCTAACTAAATATAATAAATAAAATGGGCTAGCATAAAAAAATGTGATGATTAACTAAATAAATAAGCAATGTCATCCTTGGTTAAAGACTTAACAAAACCTACTTCATCTGATATTAACTCTTTGGCTAAATTTCTTTTCCTTTCTTGTAGTTTCAATATTTTATCTTCAACCGTATCATTACAAATCATACGATACGCAAAGATATTTTTAGTTTGTCCTATTCTATGCGTCCTGTCGATGGCTTGTTGTTCTACAGCTGGATTCCACCAAGGATCAACGATATATACATAGTCAGCTGCAGTTAAATTCAAACCCACTCCACCTGCTTTTAATGAAATTAAAAATACTCGACAGTTGTCATCATTTTGGAATCTTTCAATGGCGCGTTCTCTTTCTTGAATGGTACTTCCTCCGTCAAAATATTCATAATCAATACCTAATTTCTTTAATTGTTCTTTAATCAAAGCTAGCATGCCTAAAAATTGAGAAAATACCAACGCTTTATGTCCACCAATATTTTCAGCTATTTCACGGGTCAATTCTTCCAATTTTACAGATTCATTTGGATACGCTTCGTCTTTTAAAATTGCTGGACTATCACAAATTTGTCTCAGCTTCATCAAACCTTGTAAGATAGAAAGTTGAGATTTTTGTATGCCTTTCTCTTCTACCATTCCGATTAACTTATCTCTGTAATCATTTCGGTAGGCTTCATAAATTTTTCTTTGTGCGTCTCCCATTTCACAATACAAAACCATCTCTTGTTTTTCTGGTAAGTCTTTAGCCACTTGCTCTTTGGTTCTTCTTAAAATGAACGGGAATACAAATTTACGTAGGTGTTCTTTTTGCTCTTGCTCATCAAATTTATCAATAGGCATAGAGAAATTATGTTTGAAATATTCAACCGTACCCAACATACCTGGGTTTAAGAAATTCATTTGAGCATAAATATCAAAAGTATTGTTTTGCAATGGCGTACCACTCAAGCACAATTTATTAGTCGCCTTTAACAAGCACGCAGCTTTAGTTACTTTACTGGCAGGATTTTTTATCGCTTGACTTTCATCTAAAATGACGTAATCAAAATTAACTTCCACAAACATTTTAATATCACTTCTTAAAGTACCATAGGTTGTAATAATTACTTCTACTTCCTGTTTTAATATTAATTGTTTATTTCTGCTGCCTCCATGATTGATATGATACGTTAAACTAGGAGTGAATTTTTTTAATTCATTCTGCCAGTTGTATAAAAGCGTGGTAGGACAAACCACTAAAGCCACCAACTTCCCATTCTTTTGTTTTAAATGTTGTAAAAAAGATAAAGTTTGGATAGTCTTTCCTAATCCCATATCATCAGCCAATATGCCTCCCCATTGCACATCGTGTAAATAGTTCAACCATTGGAAACCACTGATTTGATAAGGACGCAAAATAGGCATTAAATGTGCTGGAGGGGTTACATCTGCGATAGCATAACGTTCTCTAATTTTTTCATACTTGCCTTCCAACTGAAAGATAATTTCTTCCTCATCTCTTTGTTGATACAATTCATCTAAAATAGAAAAATGGTATTTACTTAGTTTTAAATTATCTGCTTTCCCTTCACCTACTTTAAACAATAAGGAATATTTATTCAACCATTTTTCTGGAAGCACGCCTAAGCTACCATCTTTCAATGGCACAAACTGTTGCTTATTAGACAACATATTTTTTATGTCTTGAATTGAAACCTTTTGCTCTCCGAAGGAAATTTCTACTTTAGCATCAAACCAATCTGTATTACTACTAATGTATAATTTAGTGGATGGCTTAGCAGTATTAAATTTAAATTGTTTTAAATATTCTGTTCCAAATAATGGAATTTGTTTTTCACGTAGCGTATCTATAAACAAAAAGAACCAATTATTTTTTAAGACCTCTGCTCCTTTTAAGGCTAAAACATTTCCTTCATTAGGTCGTATAAAACCAGAATGAAGTTGTTCAATCACATTCATTAATTGCCTTTCAGCAGCTAGGTCTCTTTCTAAGATGATAATTTTATCTCCCACTTGTTGAATCACTGAAGGACCGTCTTCTTTTTGAACAACCATATCCTTATAAACATACAATGGTTCAAAAAATAGATAATCGCCACTTTCTTTTAACAAAATTTGTAATTGAGGCTTAACTCCACTTACTTTTTCTTGAATGACATTCTCTAATGCTACATGATATTTTTTTGACAAAGGCAATAAAGTACTTTGCAAATATTGTGGCCACTGATCTAATTCAATTTCATGAAAACCTTGAGGCATAAATTTCTCCACCCATGATAAATCGTCTCTGTTTTTCCAAACAAAAAATTGATGATGGTATTGAAAAATAAAATTAGACTTAGCATGATTCTCTTCTAATGGAATATTGCCTTCTGGTAAATTAACACTGGCATAAATAAGGTATCTACTGTCTTCTTTTTCTACTTTAAAACTAGGTTGGATGGTATTAAATACCAATTCAGCCTTCTGTAGATTGGCCGTGGTAAAAGGCTTGTTGTGGGGTAAGAAAAAATTAAAGGGATGCTCAGATAAATCTCTCCAAACTTTCTCCAATTTTGGATGTAGGTATTCTTGAATTAATTCTTTTGTCTCTTCTGGCAAACTATCTTCCTCTGCATGTACAATGGTATCCCAAATGCCTTGAAATGGTGAGTTTTTATTTAAGAACTTTGACATTTCAGCAGTTTGCAGTTTTTTTACCAGCTGTATTAAAATTTTATCTTCTTCTTTAATTAATGCAGGAACCACCAATTTAGCTAAATCAACTTTTTCCACTTTCCCAATAAAGGAAGTGCCCTCCTCATTTACTTCTCCCTTAATAACATTAAAAGTAATATAGGGGTAAGCCGTAGGTTGGTGCTGCATAACAATACCAAAACGTTCTTTTATTTCCTGCTTACTAATCACTTTATCCTCGTCCTCCTCTAAGTCCCAATCATTGGACTTAGGTCTCTTCATTGCTACTGGCGCATTTGAATTTAATTTTAAAACCTTTTCGTCTAATACTTTTAAAAAGGGTTTGCCATCATGGTAAATAAATTCAAATTTGTCTTCGATATAATCATCTAAAGTAAAGCCATACAAGGCCAGAAGCTTATTTTTCTCTCTGTCCCAGTTACGAATGGTTTCAAAATAATCAGCCCCTTTTAATTGAAACAGTTGTAGCAGTAAAATAGTCTTGTGTAAGCAAAGTGGGTATTCGGTTT
>CAINFN010000061.1 GCA_903848125.1 uncultured Bacteroidota bacterium | reverse complement strand
TCGTCGCAGGAACTGTTAAAGGATTGTAAGTACCAATTTTTTGGATGAATTTACCATCTCTTGGTGCGCGTCCGTCGGCTACTACTATAAAGTAGAAAGGCCTTTTTTTACTACCATGACGCTGTAGTCTGATCTTTACTGCCATGTTAAATAGAAATTTATTGGCGTTATTAAATAGGGTTAACTGGATGCAAATATAGGAGAAAGAGGAACAGGACACAAATTTATCCTAAAATAAATTGATTATCAATGACTTACCTTCTTAATCCTGGCATTTTACCGCCCATTCCACCGCCTGGCATAGACCCACTCATTTGCTTCATCATCTGTTTCATTTGGTCAAATTGCTTAATAAAAGCATTGATTTCACCTAAATCTTTACCTGCCCCTTTGGCGATTCTTTGTTTTCTACTCGGATTTAATAAATCAGGATTACGTCTTTCAATGACAGTCATCGATTGAATAATGGCTTCCACCCCTTTAAAAGCATCGTCTTTTATGTCAATGTCTTTTAAACTTTTCCCCATCCCTGGAATCATGCCCATTAAATCTTTCAAATTCCCCATTTTTTTAATCTGCTGTATCTGTGATAAAAAATCTTCAAAATCAAATTGATTCTTACGAATTTTTTTCTCTAACTTTTTTGCTTCCGCTTCATCAAATTGTGCTTGTGCTTTTTCAACCAATGAAGTAATATCACCCATCCCTAAAATTCTTTGGGCCATACGTTCTGGATAAAAAATATCCAAGGCTTCCATTTTTTCTCCACTACTCATAAACTTAATTGGTTTATTCACAGTGTATTTAATAGAAAGCGCAGCGCCTCCTCTTGTATCCCCATCTAATTTAGTAAGTACCACTCCAGTAAAATCTAAACGATCGTTGAAAGCCTTTGCTGTATTGACTGCATCTTGACCAGTCATGGCATCTACAACAAATAAAATTTCTTGTGGCTGTATCGAATTCTTAATGTTAGCTACTTCATTCATCATCATTTCATCTACCGCTAAACGACCCGCTGTATCTATGATAATAACATTTTTATTATTTGCCTTGGCAAAGGCGATGGCATTTTGAGCAATAGCAACTACATCTTTATTTTCGGGTTCTTTATAAATTGCTACGCCAACTTGCTCCGCCAAAATAGTTAATTGATCCATCGCAGCCGGACGATAAATATCTGCTGCCACCAATAAAGGTGATTTTTTTTGTGCTTTTAAATAAGCGGCTAATTTTCCAGAAAAAGTGGTTTTACCAGAACCTTGTAAACCAGCTACTAAAATAATGGTCGGACTTTTAGACAAATCCAAGGGCGTAGCTTCTGACCCCATTAAAGCGGTCAATTCATCTTGCACAATCTTGGTCATCAATTGACCTGGACTAATCGCATTAATCACTTTAGCACCAATGGCCTTTTCTTTGATACTATCGGTAAATTCTTTTGCAATTTTAAAATTCACGTCGGCATCTAGCAATGCTTTGCGAATGTCTTTTAAAGTATTGGCAACATTTAGCTCGTTAATTCTTGCCTGACCTTTCAGGTGTTTAAACGCGGATTCTAATTTTTCACTCAAACTATTAAACATAGTACTACATTAAGGGGAGCAAAGATAAGCGATCAATTGGAGTGAAAGCGGAACATTTCAATAATTATAAATACTTTGAAAAAGTAGATATATTTCTAATCTTTAAATAAGCTTTAAATAGTTGATTTACTATGTTTTATGTTAATTTAAATTGTTAATTAACTGCTTCTTGACAGAATGTTAACTAATAAACAATAAAAAATACTTGGAACCTACCCTTTATTTAATATTATTGCATCAAACGAATCAATTTTTAAGAGGAGCTAGTTATATGAGTAAGAAACAATTATTTACACTTGAATTTCCGGTGAGATGTTCACCCAATATTTTATTTGAATTTTTATCCACTGCCTCTGGACTACAAGAGTGGTTTGCAGACAAAGTAGACGAATGGGAAAACGTTTTTAGTTTTTCATGGAATAAAGGTGTGCCAGAGAAAGCAGAATTATTAGATCAAGAACCAGATAAATTTATCAGATTTAAATGGTTACACGGTGAAAAAAACGAGTACTTTGAATTTAGAATTGAAAAAACAGAAATTTCTAATCAAACTATTTTAATCGTGAAAG
>CAINFN010000060.1 GCA_903848125.1 uncultured Bacteroidota bacterium | reverse complement strand
GATTAATCGGGATCCTTTTTTATTTGTTTAATTCCTAAGTTTGATATTTACCTTATAATTTTTTACTTCATTAAATAGCACTTCAACTTCCTCGTTGTTGATTTTAAAAATGACATCCGCTGGGTAGGTCGTATTTTGAAAAATATAAGTATTTCTTTTTTGTTCGTTGGTTACAGAAATCATTTGTAAGTAGGACCCTTTATGAAAGATGGATTCCTTTAAAACATGTTTGGGTATTTCTCCCTGTAAAACACTATAAGTACCTCCTGAAACACTTTCTACATTTAATTCAATCGTATTGTTATTCGAGGTGTTAGGATTGTCGTAGGTTACTGATAAAGAACTTACCATAAAGGTTTTATTAACTACTTTATAAGGGGACTCATACAAGCCAATGTATTTATCATTTTTCCAAAAGCCATTCTGTGTGCTGTCTTTCAAATAAAGTATGCCTTCACCATCACGTTTTCCTTTTTTAAAATTTCCCTTAAAAAGGATGCCCTGGTCATCAGTCATTTCACCTTTTCCGTCTGGTAGGCCAGCTTTAAATTCTCCTTCATAGGTATATTTCCCAACGGCTTTACCCAAACCAGCCGCTTTACCATTTTTACAATCTCCAGTATAAACACCCTCTAAATTAGGGTCTAGTACTTTGCAATCCTGAGCCAATAGTTGGTTGGCTGATGTAAAAAGAAGCAGACTCATTAAGGGAAGAATTAGACTTTTCATATTGGTATTTTTAGATAATATGGAGGTAATATGTGACTTTAAATTTTAAGGCTGTTATAAAGCTACAACCATTCATACAACCCATAACTACCTAATTGATAAGTATGGGGAAGAATCATAATTAATATTATTTAACATAATGTTAATTATAAGCATTAAATAGTAGTTTAAATGGGTATGTAGAGCTGAATCATAGGATTAAGGTAGATCTAGCCAATCCTTCTGCAAGTGTAATCTGTTTATATGAAGCGCCTATTATGTATAAGTAGTTGGACAAAATGATTACTTATATAAGTAAAAGCTAGTCATGAAATATTCAAGTATAATTACTAAATTGTATTCCTAAACAATAATGATATGTCTACTAATCTAAGTCGTCGAAAGTTTGTACAAGATGCTGGTTTAACATCTATGGCCATTGGTCTTAGTCCAAAATTTATTAAAGCGCAAGCAAGTGTCAAAAAAGACAAAGTTCGTATAGGTATCATTGGCTCAGGTTTTCGTGGTCAAAGCCACTTAGGCATGCTTTGTGATCGTAAAGACACCATCATTGTCGCTTTTGCAGATCCAGACCCTAGAATGTTGGCTAGTGCTCAAAAAATACTTTCCAGTGCAGGTAGACCCGCCGCTGTTGAATACAAAAATGGCAATGAAGATTATAAAAACCTTTTAAAAAGAGGTGATATTGATGCGGTAATCATTGCCACCCCATGGGAATGGCATATCCCACAAGCCCTGGAAGCTATTAAAAATGGGGTTATTCCTGGTGTAGAAGTATGTGGAGCCATTAAATTGACTGATTGTTGGGATATTGTAAATGCAAGTGAAAAGGCAGGTATTCCAGTTATGTGTTTAGAGAATGTTTGTTACCGTAGAGATGTATTGGCGGTGTATAATATGGTCAAAAAGGGTCTATTTGGAGAATTATTACACTTACAAGGTGGATATGAGCATGATTTAAGAGGGGTAAAATTCAATAGCCCTAATTCAGCAGATAGTGCTTCAGGGGTTGAATTTGGTGCAAAAGGCTTTAGTGAAGCAGCTTGGCGTACCAATCACTCCTTATATAGAAACGGAGAACTGTATCCTACCCATGGATTAGGCCCGATTGCGATGATGACAGATATTAATAGAGGCAACCTTTTAACAAGATTATCTTCTGTTGCAACCAAAGCAAGAGGTTTACATAAATATATAGTTGAGCACCCCAAAGGTGGTGAGAATCACCCTAATGCGAAATTAAAATTTAAGTTAGGAGACATCGTTACTACTACATTACAAACTGCTAATGGAGAGACCATGTTGCTTACCCATGACACCAATTCTCCTCGTCCTTATAATTTAGGGTTTAGAGTACAAGGCACCCAAGGCTTGTGGCAGGATTTTAGTTCTGGCCAATTGAATGCGGGACATCTATATATAGAAGGCGTTTCTCCAAAACCACATACCTGGGAAAATCCTGAAGCCTATTTAAAACAGCATGACCATCCATTGTGGAAGAAATATGAATCAGATGCCGTAGGTGCTGGTCATGGTGGTATGGACTTTTTTGTAGACAATGCCTTTGTAGAGTGTATTAAAAGAAATGTGCCTTTCCAATTAGATGTATATGACCTAGCTACTTGGTATGCCATTACTCCCCTTTCAGAAAAATCAATTGCTGAAAATGGACAAATGCAATTAATTCCAGATTTTACTAGAGGCAAATGGAAAAATAGAAAGCCAGATTTTGCAATGAATGCGGACTACTAAGCCAACTTGTTATATTCTTCCAGTAGTCTGATTTGATTTTGTGTACGAACTAGATTTTGACCATCATATTTAGCACCGTAATAGATATCACGGTTTAAATGATCGGTTAAAAATCGAAGTGCCTGCATATAAATCATAAATTGACCACTGTAAAAAAAGTGGTCCAGTTCAAAATGGGAGAGTTCTGATTCCATATTGTGTAAGTATCCTTTTTTTAAGGCATCCCATTTTTTGGAATCTACTTTTACTTTATTTAAATCTTTTTCTTCTTCCGAAACGGCACATAGGCAAGTTCGACACATATCTCCCACATCACTAATAAAATGGCCGGCCATTACGGTGTCTAAGTCTATCACACAAATAGCGGCTTCTACCCCATCTACTTTGTTAAAAAGTACGTTGCTTATTTTTGTGTCATGATGCGTAACTCTTTTTTTGGCTTCTTTATTCTTTATAAAATGATCATAAATGTCTACTAGTTTTTTGTGTTCTTTTAAAAAGGAGATTTCCTCTTGAGTAGATTCAATTCTTTGCGCATCGCCGTTTTCGATGGCTGCTGTGAATTGATGGTATCTTAAATTTAAGTCATGAAATTGAGGTAGGGTATCTTGCAATAAATCAACTTCAAAACCTTTTAATACTTGAGTAAATTTAGAAAATTGTTTGGCGGCTTCTTCTACTTGATTTTCGTTTTCTAAAACACTTAAGGCATAACCATCTATTTTTTGAAATGCTCGAAAGTAGCCACCCTCCCACTCTATTAAAGTTTTACCCTCATTAGTTGGAACTAGATGTGTGAATAAATAATGGGGGTCCTGCTTTTTGACAAAATTAGAAATAGCATTGATATTATTGTCAATGGCGCTGGGCGTTTTGAAAACATGATGATTGATAGATTGAAAAATAAAATCACCTTGGGTAGTATTGATAGAATAAGTACTATTGATTAAGCCCTGATGAATGGGTATCCTATTGATCACATTCCAGCCATATAGTTTAAATATTTCTTCCATATAAAATAGTACTTAAAAGTACATAAAATAAATTCAATGTTCGTATCTTGAAAGCGCTAAATAACAGCTTAATCAAAATGAATAGAAGAAAATTTATAAACCTTAGTAGTTTGGGAGCAACTGGTTTTACAATCAGTGGATTTATTCCTTCCATTGCAAAAAATAATAGTGTTAATCCAATCGTGGTGGCTACCTGGGATGCTGGTTTAGCTGCCAACCAAGCTGCTTGGAAAGTATTGAATGCGGGTGGTAAAGCTTTAGATGCCGTTGAAAATGGAGTCATGGTTACTGAAGATGAAATTAGTTGTTGTGTTGGATTAAGTGGTAATCCAGACAGAGATGGACATGTCACATTGGACGCTTCTATTATGGATCATGAATTTAATTGTGGAAGTGTTGCATTTTTAGAACGCATAAAACATCCTATTTCAGTAGCAAGAAGAGTGATGGAAAAAACACCTCATGTCATGTTGGTGGGTGAAGGGGCACAACAATTTGCCGTGTCTGAAGGATTTAAATTGGAAGCAGATGAATTGTCTAAAGATGCAAAATCTGCTTATGAAAATTGGTTAAAAAAATCAGAATACAAGCCTGTCATTAATATTGAAAGAAAAAAAGCATTGAGTCAATTGGATCCTTCCTTAATGGCGCCTCACAGATTAAGCAATGGGGAATGGAATCATGATACCATAGGCATGATTGCCTTAGACAGTTTTGGTAATTTGAGTGGGAGCTGCACAACAAGTGGTGCAGGTTTTAAAATGAGAGGTCGTGTAGGCGACTCCCCTGTTATTGGTGCCGGATTGTATGTAGACAATGAAGTGGGTGCAGTAGTCGCAACTGGTCAAGGAGAAGATGTAATAAGAGTGGCTGGTGCTAGTGCTGTGGTGGAACACATGAGACAAGGTAAATCTCCAGTGGAGGCGTGTAAATTTGTAGTGGAAAGAATTAGACGTATCAAAAAAGAAAAAGCAAAAGACATTCAAGTTTGTTTTATTGCAATCAATAAAAAAGGAGAAGCAGGTGCCTTTTCTTTACACAAAGGATTTAATTATGCCGTGCAAACTAAGGATGGAAATATATTACACGAATCTTCTTTTTTAGATTAGCATTATTTTATGTCAAAAACAAAACTTGAAATAGCTGTTTTTTCAATTGAAGCTGCATTAGATGCATTAAATGCGGGTGCGGATAGAGTGGAGTTTTGTGAAAATCCAATGGAGGGTGGTACCACTCCTTCTTATGGAAGTTTAGCTACTTTGTCCATGTTAACAGAAAAACCAGTGTTCCCCATCATAAGGCCAAGAGGAGGTGATTTTTTATACACTCGAAATGAATTTGAGAGTATGAAATCAGATGTGCTTATGGCAAAGAAATTAGGCTACCCTGGTATTGTGATTGGGTTATTAAATACAGATGGAACAATAGATACAGCTCGTACAAAAGAATTAGTTGATTTGGCTGGTATGGAAATGGAAGTTACTTTTCATAGGGCTTTTGATAGATGTCATGACCCAGTTCATGCTTTAGAAGCTATTATTAAAACAGGTTGTAAAAGAATTTTAACCAGTGGGCAAGTACCTAATGCAGCTGATAATTTACCATTGTTAAAAAAACTAATTGATCAATCTGACAATAGAATTATAATCATGCCAGGAAGTGGTGTCAGAGCCAATAACATTAAAGATATCATCACTAAAACGGGTGCAACCGAAATGCATAGTAGTGCTAGAAAAATGATACCAAGTCACATGCAGTATTTTAAATCAACCATGCATGAAAGCTTACAAGCAACTGGCGTAGATACGCAAGAGATTAAAAAAATGTTGGAACAACTATAATTTCCAAACCTCTAATACAGCATACGAACTCTAATGGTATGTTTTACTTCTTTTAAAAGTGCAATGGCTGTTTTAGACAATTTAGAATCTACATCTAAAACTACATACCCTATTTCATCGTTTGTTTTTAAATATTGACCCACAATATTTATTTTATTTTTAGACATGACAGTATTGATAGCACTTAATACGCCTGGTACATTGTTGTGAATATGTAAAATACGATGTGCATTTTCTACTGGAGGTAAGCTAATGCTTGGAATGGAATGAGATCCATAAGATACTCCACGCTCTAAATACTGATACAATTTAATACTTACATCCTCTCCTATATTTTCTTGTGCCTCTTCGGTTGAACCACCAATATGAGGTGTTAAAATAACATTTGACAAACCTTGAAGAGGTGTGGTAAATTTATCGCCATTTTTTTCAGGTTCAACTGGGAAAACATCAATGGCCGCTCCAGACACCTGCTTTTCTTTAATGGCTTGACTTAAGGCATCTAAATCAACCACCTCGCCTCGTGCATAGTTAATTAAAATAGCACCTGGTTTAAATTGTTTGATGACGGCTTTACTAATTAAATTTTTTGTTTGATTGGTTTCAGGAACATGTAAAGAAATAATATCAACACTACTCACTAAATCTTTTATAGACTTAACCGAACTTGCATTGCCTAATGGAAGCTTAGTTTCAATATCATAAAATTTTACTTTCATGCCCATGGCTTCCGCCATTACACTTAATTGAGTGCCGATATTTCCATAACCAATGATACCAATCGTTTTGCCTCTTAGTTCAAAACTGCCTTTTGCTTCTTTGTTCCAAATACCATTGTGTGCAGCCAAATTTTTATCAGCAATTCTACGTATTAACATAATAGCAGCGCCAATGACTAATTCTGCAACACTTCTTGTATTACTATAAGGTGCATTAAATAAGGCGACTCCTTTTTGTTTACAAGCCTTCACATCTACTTGATTGATGCCAATACAAAAACAACCTATGGCTTGTAATTTTTTTGCACTGTCTAATACTTTTTTTGAAATAAAAGTTTTGGATCTGATACCAAGAATATGAACCTCTTTAATTACTTTGATTAATTCTTCCTCACTAAGGGCGCCTGCTATTTTTTTTACATCCGTATACCCTTGATCCTTGAAATATTGTACCGCTTTATCGCTGATGTTTTCAAGAAATAAAACCTTTATTTTTTCCTTCGGGTAACTGGTTGTATCGATGTTATTCATATCCCAAAGTTAAAAAAAATTAACTGTTTGGTATTCATTAACAATAAATTAAGTGCTTTTAGCGTTATTTTTGTACCCAGTGTTTACATGGGCACCTTATAAAAACTAACAGATGATCGTAAGATTGATAGGTATGCTTGGCTTCTTTTTTTTGAATTGTTCTTGTGGAACGAGTCAAGGGCCAAAATATGTATCCAATCCTAGTTTTCCTACCAATGTAATAAGCAGTATTGATAAAGTTAAATTAACTGCCGAAGTGAAGGCGAAATATGAATCTTTATTAGCCAACAAAGGGTTTAGTGGTGAAATTCTAGTGGCAAAAAACGGAGAAATCATATTTGAAGATTATAAAGGCTTTTCAAACTTTGGAAACAAAGCGGCCATGTTGCCTGAAACTCCTATTCATTTAGCGTCCATTTCTAAAACATTTACAGGCATGGCTGCCTTGAAATTATGGGAGCAACACAAATTGGATTTAAAAGCCCCTGTAACAAAATATTTTTCCAATTTCCCTTATACCGAAGTCACCATTGAACAGTTGTTATCACATCGTAGTGGATTGCCCGATTATACCGTTTTCATGGAATCACATAAGTATGCGGTAACCAAAGTAAAAAATAAAAGAGGTAGATGGGTAAAGAAGATTCAATTGATTAACGCTGAAACCCCTTTCAAACAAGGACTTTACAACAATCAAGATGTATTATCATTTATGATTAATAGAAGACCTGCCCCACAGAGTCATCCGGATAGAGTTTTTAAATATTGCAATACCAACTTCGTTTTACTCG
>CAINFN010000059.1 GCA_903848125.1 uncultured Bacteroidota bacterium | reverse complement strand
GAAGTAAGGGGTGAAAAGAAAACTGAAAAATTAGTATTAGGTTTATAATCGAATCCTGCAGATAAAATTACATAGGCTGGTGAAAAAAACGAAGAAGTAAATGTAGAATTGGTTCCACTAAAACTATGTCCATCAAAAAGTTGAGAACGCACATTAAACAAAGCAGATAAATACCACATTCCAGTAGTATCGATTCGATAGCCATACTTGCTAACTAAATCTATTCGATCGTCATTTTTTCTTCCACCAATAGAAGTAGATTGAACAAATCCTAAATTGGCATCAAAGTTATTGTCCCAACTTTGTCTGGGCTTTTGGAAATAAGCATAGTAATTAAAGTAAGAGCTAATAGACATATTGAAATTATCACCCCCTGCCGCCCAATTGCTTAATGAACTTTGAGAAAGATTAAAATTATACGCCCCGCCTTGCTTCCAATTAAAATAACCCGTATCTGCTACTCTTGTAACGTTTCGAGCAGTCTCATTCCTTAATCTTGTCACGGCCATATTTTGAGCCATTGACCAATTAACAATACTTACCATTACCAAAATAGCAACCCCTTTTAACATGAACCGTATTTTAATCAAATATAAGCAAGGATCACTAAATCATTGATTATTAATTATATATAAATTGTTAAGATCAATTCACTCCTATTTAATAATGATTTCATTATCAAATAATTAGAAGAAATGGCTGACAAGTTGACACATTCTGTTTTTTTAACTAAATTTGCGTTTCAAAACCTCATTGAATGGAATTGTTTACAATAGGCACCAAAGAACACGACGAAGAGAGACAAGGGGAAGCCTATGTATCTACTGAAAATAAAGTGCCTTTTTCCAAGTTCTTTATGATCGAAAGTTATGGCTGTGCCATGAATTTTGCAGACAGCGAAGTGGTGGCTTCTATCTTAGAAAAAAACGGCTATGGCAGCACAAAAAATATTGGACAGGCCGATTTAATTTTAATTAATACCTGCTCGATTAGAGAAAAAGCGGAACTTACTGTTCGTAAAAGACTCACTGAATTTAGAAAGTATAAAGAACAAAAGCCAGGGATGCTCGTGGGTGTTTTAGGTTGTATGGCGGAGCGATTAAAATCAAAATTATTAGAAGAAGAAAAATTGGTTGATTTAGTGGTAGGCCCCGATGCCTATCGCACTTTACCAGATTTAATTATAGAAGCAGGTACAGGACAAAAAGCGGTAAATGTTTTATTAAGTCGTGATGAAACTTATTCAGATATTTCTCCTGTTCGTTTAGACAGCAATGGCATCAGTGGATTTGTATCCATTATGCGTGGATGTAATAATATGTGTAGTTTTTGCGTGGTTCCATTTACAAGAGGAAGAGAAAGAAGCAGAGATGCTTTTTCTATAGTGGCAGAATGTAAAGATTTATTTGACAAAGGCTATAAAGAAGTTACTTTATTAGGTCAAAATGTGGATAGCTATTACTGGAATAATCCTGAAACAAATACGCAAGTAACCTTTGCGCAACTGTTAGAAAGTGTTGCTCTAATAAGTCCACAACTTAGAGTTAGATTTAGCACTTCACATCCTAAAGACATTACTGACGAAGTATTGTTTACAATGATGAAGTACCACAATATTTGTAAATACATTCACTTACCTGTGCAAAGCGGAAGTACGCGTGTATTGCAATTAATGAACCGCACTTATACACGTGAATGGTATTTGTCTAAAGTGGCACGTATTAAAGAATTGATGCCTGAGTGCAGTATCTCTGCAGACATCATTGCAGGCTTTTGTACCGAAACAGAACAAGACCATCAAGACACGATGAGTATTATGCAATTAGCACAATACGATTATGCTTACATGTATTTTTACTCGGAACGCCCAGGCACTTTAGCAGAAAAAAGATATGAAGACGATGTGCCACTAGAAGTTAAAAAGAGAAGACTACAAGAAATAGTGGATGTGCAATGGCAGCTTTCAAATGAAAGTAAT
>CAINFN010000058.1 GCA_903848125.1 uncultured Bacteroidota bacterium | reverse complement strand
AAGGAAGCTGAATTGGAATTAGAATTACAAAGAAAATTAAATACCGAAAGAGAAAGTTTAAAAGCACAAATACAAAAGGAAGAAGCAGAACGCTTGTCTATTAAAGACCAAGAACATGTGCTAAAAGTGAAAGAGTTAGAAAAGCAATTAGAAGACCAACGCAAACTAGCCGAAGAAATGCGTCGCAAAGCAGAACAAGGCAGTATGCAAATGCAAGGCGAGGTGCAAGAATTATTGTTAGAAGAATTACTTAAAACAAGTTTTCCTTTTGACCAGATTTCCGAAGTAGGTAAAGGTGTAAGAGGTGCAGATTGTATTCAACTGGTGCGTAATAACCTTGGACAAGAAGCCGGTAAAATTATTTATGAAAGTAAAAGAACCAAGGACTTTAACCAAGAATGGATTGATAAATTAAAGGCAGACATGCGCAGTCAAGGTGCAGACATTGCTGTGATTGTAACACAAACCTTTCCTAAAGAATTAGATCGTTTTGGTGAAAAAGACGGCGTATATATTTGCTCTTTCCAAGAAGTTAAAAGTGTTGCCTTATTATTGAGAAATGCGATACTAAAAATTCATGATACTAAAAAGAGTCAAGTGAATAAAGGCGATAAAATGAGTTTTTTATATGACTACTTAACGAGCAATGAATTCAGCGAACAATGGAAAGCGGTGGGCGAAGGTTTTAGACAGATGCGCTCTAGTATTCAAAAGGAAAGAGACGCCATGGAAAAACTTTGGAAAGCTAGAGAAAAGCAACTCGAAAAAGTATTATTAAATGCCATGCACATTAAAGGATCTATCGAAGGCATTGCAGGTGCTGACGCCATTCACTTAGATTTACTAGAGGATGATACCACCCTTGGACTTGAGGAAGAATAAGTATCCAAGATGGCTTAACTTTTACAAAGCATCTTTAGTCATAACAAGTAACGCAGATGTAATCATTTCCAAAATGATAGTCTAAACTTACATTGATTTTATTTCCTTTATGTAAAATTTCTGCTGGCACAGTTCCCCTATCCCCTTTTGTTAATTCAAGGATATTAAAGTCCTTTGCAAAATCAATTCCCAATTGTTCATGCTTTTTATACATGGCTTCCTTGGCTGCCCATAAAAATCCCAATTGATTCAATTGATCCATTTCATCCAAGTTGGCAATCATTATTTTCTCCTGGTCATTTAAAAATTTATGCGCCACTTTAGCAATCCGTGGGTGTATGATTTCGATATCTATTCCTACAGGTTGGTCATCTACTGCACAAGCTGCATAACCCTTACAATGTGAAAATGAAAAATGAAAAGGCAAACCAATTAAATAGGGTTTCCCATTATCAGCCATCACCAATTGATTCAAATCTGCCTCAGGCATCATTAATTTAAATAATAACCTAACGGCCAAATGTTGTGTTCTTCTTTCCTCATTGGCAATGGGAACAGCAAGTTGCACATCTGTCTCAAAAAAAGACGCAGGTTCTTGAATAGACCAAATGGCTAGATGAGCTGTCTCGTTAATATTTTGTTGATAAAAGAAAGGCATTTTGAATTAGATTGCGGTCTGTTTTAAAGAACGAAATTAAACATAAATCGATTAAGATGATATTATCAGATTCACGTATACTCGAAGAGATAGCCAAACAAACCATTAAAATTGAACCTTACGATCGCAAAGACTTAGGAAGTAATAGCTATGACGTGCATTTAGGCAAATGGTTGGCCACTTATGACAATGCCATTTTAGACGCGAAAGCACATAATACGATTACTTATTTTGAAATACCTGAGGAAGGTTTTGTTTTAGAACCCACCGGATTTTATTTAGGCGTTACTTTGGAATACACCGAAACGCATGCACATGTTCCTTTTTTAGAAGGTAAATCTTCTACAGGTCGTTTAGGCATAGACATTCATGCTACTGCGGGTAAAGGGGATGTAGGGTTTTGCGGCTATTGGACATTGGAAATTTCTGTGAAGCAACCCGTTAAAGTATATAAAGGAATGCCCATTGGACAACTAATTTATTTCCCAGTGGATGGCGAGATTGAAGTAAAATACAATCAAAAGAAAAACGCTAAATACAGCGGACAGCCTGAGAAGCCTATTGAAAGTATGATGTGGAAGAATAAGTTTTAGTATTATTTTTTTGCTCTATATGCTAAGGCCCATATAAGCACATCGTCATAACTATTAATTCCTTTAGCCTGTTTGTTCCATAATAAGAACTGATTGTACATGGAAGTAGAGGCAGGAATTAACAATCCTTGCCTTGCTAGGAAAAAGAGTTTTATTTTTTTTCGATCCGCTACTACCTGAGCCGACAGCAAATGCTTATTTCTTTCCGCTACTTTTTTCCAATTTTCAAAATCTCCTGCTTTAGCGATAAAGTTTAATTCTGCATTTTGAGCATAGCTAAATAATTGTAACAACATCGAATACTTGAATAGAGGCCTTTTGCTTTCTGTGCCAATTACAAAAGCAATAAAATTAGCTTCTGTTTCGGATGCATAGCCCAATTGATGTGCTATTTCATGACAAGTTGTAAATGGCACCGTTAATAATGGAAGATCCCCCCTAATAATTGCCTCACCGGTAATGGGATGATAAAATGCCATAAACCCAATATAATCTCCCAATCGAGGGAAATGGGCCAACTTTAAACTAGGGTTAGTCAATTGTAAAAAAGGATACTTATGATGTATTTGGGCATATTCCTCAAGGGCCGCTGCAAAAATTTGATTGGTGTTGACCTTGGCTAATGCTGTATCGGAAAGCTCGGCTCTGGTCAAATTCAGTTCTTCTATCAACTGAAGGGTGAGTTGTTCAATTTCCACGTCGTTATAGCTGTCTTTTACCTGCAATCCAAATGGCTTGGCCGGACTAGATTGTTGGTAGTTCAACCCCCAAATGAGCATAAAGAGTACAAAGAGTTGAACTAATAAATGGGCTATTTTTTTAGCTATTTCCTTTATAAGGATTGACCCATTTTGTTCAATTTTATATTTATAATAATATTTAAATAAATGCCTAAAAACATTGACAATCAATAATATAATAACAAATAAATATACATATTCACCCATTGCATTAGGGAATGAACCACTCAGCCATCTAAGGCCTTTACTGAACCATTTAAAAAGCCCATTGGTATAGTAGAGGCTCACCCATTCTGGGAACTGCGTGGCCATCAAAATTAAAAGGGCCAATACATACCATGTCCATTGCCCCATCCTTCTTAGTAGCCAAGCCAATTTTAGGGGGGATTTCATAGGATTTGCCATAGATTATTATAATGCGGTAAAAGTAGGATAAACTTTGTCTTTTGGTTGCTTTTTACTAACTTTGCCACCCTTATAAGTACGGCTATGAACCAAAACAGGGCTTATGAAATAGCATTTGTGGGTTTAAGACCCGGTTTGCATGAGTTGGAATACCGTATTGAGGACAAGTTCTTTGCAGATTTTGGTCCACAGGATTTTAGCAACTGTAACACGACTGTTAAACTTAAATTAGATAAGAAACAGGGGTTCTTACAACTGCACTTTGATGTGGATGGTACGATAGATACCCTTTGTGACCGTTGTGGTAACCCCATAACCATTCAACTTTGGGACGAGTTTAATTTAATCATTAAATTAGTCGAAGACCCTATCACCATGAACAGCCAGGAGGAAGATCCGGATATCTTTTACATCGATAAGGGCGAAAGCCACTTTTCTGTTGCAAATTGGATTTTAGAATTCATCAACTTAAGCATTCCCTTACAGCATATTTGTAAGGAAAATGAAAAAGGCGAATCCACCTGTAACCAAAAAGTACTTGAAGCCCTTATGAAATTTAAAACCAACCAAATTGAAGTGAATAATCAAAACATTTGGAAAGGGTTAGAAAAGTT
>CAINFN010000057.1 GCA_903848125.1 uncultured Bacteroidota bacterium | reverse complement strand
TATCCCACTTTTAAACTGGCGTGATGCTGTTCAATAGCCAATTGTAATTCAAGAATACCTTCTTTTTCTGTAGCAATCGTACTAATTACTTGCGGTGTAAATCCATTTGAATTTTCTGCAATCATTTGTTTTAAGTGGTTTACAAATGTTTGCGCATTGGGACGATCGCTTTTGTTGACAACAAATACATTGGCAATTTCCATTAAACCCGACTTCATCATCTGCACTTCATCTCCTGCCTCTGGCACCAATACTACTACGGTTGTATTGGCCATGGTAGCCACTTCCACCTCTGATTGACCCACCCCTACTGTTTCTAAAATGATATAATCAAACCCAGCCGATTGCATTAATGTGGTTAAAGACAGCATAGCCCTATTCACCCCTCCGAGATGCCCTCTTGCAGCTAAGGACCTGATGTATACATTGGGATGCAAATACCAATCTTTCATACGAATTCGATCCCCTAAAATTGCTCCTTGATGAAATGGAGAAGATGGATCAACAGAAAGTACTGCAATTTTTTTATTGGCATTGACCCAGCTTGCGATTAATGCATTGATAAGCGTGCTTTTACCCGCACCTGGAGGGCCCGTAATACCAATAACAGGAATAGAATGAGGCTTTAAATTTTGTACAAACAAATCCGAATCCGCAGATTTATTTTCTATTTCAGAAACCGCCTTTGCTAATAAAAGAAAGTTTCCTTTTGCCACCCCTAATGAAATGTCTGAAATAGCATGCATGATGAAAAAATTAAGACCTAATAATTTTATAATTTTTAAAATCAAATGGGCGAATGCCTGTTAACTTTTCAAAATAATACAATAGTTTATTTTTTAAAGAAAATTTCTTTTTTGAAATATCTAAATCAATGGCCCAGTTTTTTTTATTAATCCTATCCAGCATCACATTTGGATGTGTACCTGTAAATTTTTCTAAAGAATCGTATCCTGAAAAATCATAATAATCTGGACTAGCTTTTATTTTTTCCATTTGAGTATCATCATTCCAAAACTGGCTACTTTCTTTTTGTTTTTTACGCATTTGCTGAGGGCCCTTTACCCAGCCGTAATGATACACTGTTGCATCAACAACAGCAACAGGCAATTTTGTTTTGCCAATTCTAAAACCTTGTGCGTCTCTATAAGCTGTTATGATTTTATTATTTCTAATCATTCTAATTTCATGTGCATACCATTTTCTACTATCTCCCACATAATCATAGGTGCCATAAAAATGCTTGTATTTGAATAAAAGGCCTTGCACCTCTTTATCGTAAGCATATTGCTCACAAGCTTCGCGAATGGAGGAATGATATTTTTCATGAATCACTTCATCACCTTGAATATAAAATGCCCAAGTAAATTCATCACCAATTAAATTAAATGCTTTATTGGTTTCATCCGCTAAAACGGCACCCCCTTTTCTTAAATTTTTATCCCAAATAGAATGATGAATTTTAATTTTTGGATCACCTATGGACTCAATTAAAGCGATGGTTTCATCAGTAGAATCTCCAATTAAAACAATCATTTCATCCACTACTGGTAAAATAGAACGAATGGCTTCCACAATAGGAAAGTCATTTATTACCGCATTTTTGATAATGGTAAACCCCGCAATTTTCATGATCACTTATTTTCTACATCAAATAACCGAAATCTTTTGCAACTTGCCTATTGTTTTAAGCAAACTTTGCTGCAAAGAGATTATTTTTGAGCTTTAAGAAAGCTATGTCAACCACCCTTTGTTTTGATTTTGGAAACACCCGATTAAAGGCTGCTATTTTTATAAAAAAAGAGCTGGTAGAAGTGCGCATACTAGAAAATGGAACCCCCCAAGAAATGGAAAGTTTATTGAACGAATTCCATCCCGAAAAAACAATCCTTTCCTCTGTCATACATCATGACCAATCGATAGAAGCCATCTTAGCCCAACGCTCAAAATTTCACTTATTGGGACCTACAACCCAAATCAATTTTACCACCCCTGTTGGTAAACCTGAAACCATTGGAGCTGATAGATTAGCCATGGTGGCTGCGGCTGTTGACCAATTTCCAAATGAACACAACCTAATTATATCCTTAGGCACTTGTATTACTTATAATTTTGTGAACAATGAGGCTGCCTTCTTAGGAGGAAGCATCTCCCCGGGCATGTCTATGCGATTTAAAGCGATGCACGAACAAACTGCCTTATTGCCCTTGATTGAGCCTTCAAATGACTTTACATTGGTGGGCTATGATACCAAAACCAACCTCTTAAGTGGCGTAATTTTAGGCATGGCGGCCGAAATAGATGGTATAATTAGTGCATATGAGGATAAATATGCCAAATTTAACGTGCTATTAACCGGGGGGGACATTTGTTATTTTGTACCTCACTTAAAAAAGAGGATATTTGCCGAACAAAATTTAATATTTAAAGGACTCTATGCTATTTGCGAAAAAAATAATTAGGTTAATCCCCTTTCTAGGTTTAGTTTGTTTTATAACCCCAGCTAACGCTCAAATCAATTCTCCTTTTTCCAGGTACGGCTTGGGCAATGAAGTATTAAACAATCAGAACGTAAATAGCCAAGCATTGGGTGGTTTTTCTGCTGCTTATACACCTAGCATGAATAGCACTTTTGGTCAAAGTATTAATATCAACAACCCAGCTAGTTACGGTTATCTATATATGACCACTTTTGATTTAGGAATTAATTTAACCAATACTACTTTAAAAAGTACTACCCCGGTTGCGAGCTATACATCAACTTATCTTGTTCCAAATTATATTGCTGTAGGCGTCCCTATTAACAAAGAGAAAAAGATTGGTTTTGCATTTGGATTAAGACCCCTTACGCAGGTTAATTACTCTTTAAATGAAAATAAAATAATTTCATCTGGAGATACTATTAACAACAATTAGCTGGATTTGAGCGGACAATCGATATTCCTATAAAACTATTGCATTAAGGAATTAAAATTTGCTCCTGATGTATTTGGTCAATAAATAAGTGGCAGTAGATTCCAATACACTTAATGCAATGTTCCTCACATGGTTGCCAGTGCCTGCATCAGAATCAGAGCTCACAACATCACCTTTTTCTTTAAATAATGTCTTGGCAATAAAATTAATCGGGCCAT
>CAINFN010000056.1 GCA_903848125.1 uncultured Bacteroidota bacterium | reverse complement strand
ATGATGGTATACTTAATTGGCCTAGCGCACCTCCTAAAACAAATAGCAATAAAATTATTTTGCCTTATATCACTGGCAATGCAACCACTGATGATGAAAATGGCAAATTACTCCAAAATACAGGCAGCGCAGGGTTTGATGCCAAATTAACTTTAAACTCATCGCTAAATTTAGATCTAACAGTGAATCCAGATTTTTCTCAAGTGGAAGTGGATCAATTGGTAACCAACCTTACCCGATTCAATATTTTCTTACCAGAAAAAAGAGCCTTTTTTTTAGAGAATGCCGATTTATTTTCAAGTTTTGGCAATCCCATTTTTCATCCTTTTTATTCAAGAACCATTGGATTAGATAAGGACGGCAATGCTATACCTATATTATTGGGAGCAAGGCTTTCAGGCAATTTAAACTCCTCTACCAGAATTGGTATGATGGATATTCAAACGGGTGCTAAAGGCACTTATTCACCAGAAAACTTTTCTGCCTTTACCATTCAAAAAAGATTTTGGCAGCGGTCTGTTTTAAAAACATATTACTTAGATAGAGAAAATTTTATGTCTGCTGCAGAAGCAAAAAAAAATCCTTTGGATCAATATGGAAGAAATGCAGGGCTCAGTTTGTTACTATCAAATAACGGAGGAACTAAAAAAGCAGAAATTAGTTTTCATCAATCTTTCAAGCCAACCATCAACAACCAAGACGCTTATTTTCAAGCAAATGTTTCTCGAACCATCAAAGACTGGAGTTTCTTTGGCGAATTGGGTAATATTGGAAAGAACTATTACACCGATATGGGTTACGTGCAAAGAATTAATAATTACGATGCTTTAAAAGATACCACCATTCGATTAGGTTTTAATGGATTATATGCCAATATTTCTAAAAGAATTTATATACAAAAAGGAAAAGTTGCAAGGTATGTAGTAGGCTTTGAGAATTTTACTGTACTCAATACCAATTATTCTTTGAGTGAAAATGAAGCTACATTAAAAATAGGTGCAGAACTAAGAAATAGCTCGGGCTATATGATCAATTTAGTCAATAACAATTTGAATTTACTTTACCCTACTAAGCCAGGAGATGGTGTTCCATTGCCTACTGGAAAATATGCATACAGTCAAATTAACTTGATTTATTATTCAGATATGCGCAAGCCATTTAGTTGGAATTACAAGCTTACTTTAGGACAATATTACAATGGAAGCATAGCAGGTATTGGAGGAGGCATAATATGGAGAAACCAACCCCATTTAACCTTGTCACTTAATGCGGAAGTAGATAAAATTCAACTGCCAAAAAAATACGGCAACAATGATTTAATTTTAATTGCACCCAAATTAGAGTACAACTTTAGCACCCAAGTTTTTTGGACCAGTTTTGTGCAGTACAATACACAAACCAACAACTTCAATATCAATAGCCGCTTACAATATAGATACAAACCTATGAGCGACTTCTTTTTGGTATATACCGATAACTATTATACCGATCCATTGCTTAAAAATAAAAATAGAGCCCTTATCTTTAAGTTCAATTACTGGTTTAACCTATAACCAAATTACTTATGGACCACCCTTTCAAAATTGAAGGACAATATGTAGATATTGTTGGAAAAAATATTTTTCCTGCAGCTATCACTGTTAGCCAAGGAGTAATCGCTTCCGTTGAAAAAATTCAATCTGCCCCAAGTGTATTTTTACTTCCAGGTTTTATTGATGCGCATGTACATATCGAAAGCAGTATGTTAATTCCAAGTTCGTTTGCATGTTTAGCAGTAACACATGGCACTATTGGTACCATTAGCGACCCCCATGAAATTGCCAATGTTTGCGGTGTAGAGGGTATTCACTATATGATAGACAATGGGAAAAAAGTACCCTTTCATTTTTTCTTTGGTGCTCCAAGTTGTGTTCCTGCTACTGAATTTGAAACAGCCGGCGCTGCTATTAGAAGCGATGCTATAGCCACCTTGTTGGCGAATAAGGATATTTATTATTTAAGTGAAATGATGAATTTCCCGGGCGTTTTATTTAATGACGAAGAAGTCATGAAAAAAAATTGCTGCTGCAAAAAAAATGGGTAAGCCAGTTGATGGACACGCACCAGGCTTAAGAGGTGAAGAGGCCAAAAAATATATTGAAGCAGGTATAAGTACCGATCATGAATGTTTTACAATGGAAGAAGCATTGGACAAATTGTCTTACGGGATGAAAATTTTAATTAGAGAAGGAAGTGCTGCAAAAAACTTTGAAGCTTTATTCCCTTTACTAGATCAATTTCCTGATGATATCATGTTGTGTAGTGATGACAAGCATCCTGATAGCTTATTAGAAGGGCATATCAATGATTTATGTGCAAGAGCAGTAGCCAAAGGAATGGATACATTTAATGTTTTAAAAGCGGCATGCATCAACCCAGTAAAACATTACCAGCTTCCTACAGGCTTATTAAAAGAGGGTGATCCGGCCAATTTTATTGTAATAAAAGATTTAATAGATTTTAAAGTAGCACAAACCTATATCAATGGAATAAAAGTAGCCGAGAAAGGGAAGTCTCTTCTCCCAATGATTCATGAAAAAACAATCAATCAATTTAATGTCCAACCCTTAACCGAAAAAGACATCAAATTAGAATTGGCTGATTACCCAGAACAAAATGGACGCATACCAGTCATAGAAGCGATAGATGGGCAGTTGATAACAAATTGCTTATGGGAAGAAGCCAAAAAGAAGGAAAATGAACTCGTTACCGATACGGAAAAAGATATTTTAAAAATTGTCGTGTACAATAGGTACCATGCAGCAGCGCCTAAAATTGCTTTTATTAAAAATTTTGGTTTTACAACTGGTGCCATCGCTTCTACTGTAGCGCATGATAGTCATAATATCATTGCAGTGGGTGTAACTGACGAAGCCATTATCACTGCCATCAATGCAGTCATAAAAGAACAAGGAGGTATTAGTTGTGTGCAGGGTGCTGAAATTAAAGTGCTTGGGCTACCTGTAGCGGGATTAATGAGTATCAAGAATCCGTATGAGGTGGCAGCCGCCTATACTCAAATAGACAGGATGGCTAAATCCTTGGGGAGTCAACTTGGTTCGCCCTTTATGACCCTAAGTTTTATGGCATTACTGGTTATTCCACACCTAAAATTGAGTGATAAAGGCTTGTTTGATGGAACTGCCTTTAAATTATTTTAATATTGTCCGCAAGAAACTTAGATTTGAAAAAATTATTAAGTCATGGTGCATCATTTAAGCGAAAAGCACAGTTTATTAAGCAATTGGATCGCAGAAATAAGAGACGTTACTATTCAAAATGACAGAATGCGTTTTAGACGCAACTTAGAAAGAATTGGAGAAGTGGCCGCTTATGAAATGAGCAAGCTAATGCCAGCCATTGTAAAAAAAACAACTACTCCTTTAGGCATTCATGATTCAAAAGTGTTGGCGGAACAACCTGTATTAGCGACTATTTTAAGAGCAGGCCTCCCCTTGCATCAAGGCATGCTTAATTATTTTGACAAAGCCGATAATGCTTTTATTTCCGCCTACAGAAAACACCATGATAATGGAAGTTTTGAAATAAGTATAGAATATTTAAGTTGCCCCGATTTAAACAATAGAGTGTTAATTGTTAGTGATCCGATGTTAGCCACTGGCGCTTCGCTAGTTCAAACCATACAAGCCATCACCAAGCAACATACCCCAAAAGAAATTCATATTGTGGTAGCCATTGCCAGTAAAAAAGGAATTGAAACGGTTGAAGCTGCTTTGGGTAAAAACATACCTATTTGGTGTGGGGATATCGATGATTCGCTAAACGACAAAAGCTATATTATTCCAGGTTTGGGCGACGCTGGCGATTTAGCTTATGGAACCAAAATACAGTCCTAAAAGACTAGTTCGTATATTTACTTCAAAAGGAACCCTTGTTAAAAGAACTCATTTTAGCCATCCGCGCTTATTTTAGTGCACATCGTTTTATTGTACAACATAAGTTGTGGAAGTGGATGATTGTTCCTGGCATTTTATATGCCTACTTATTTGTGTTAGGCATGAATTATTTTAGTCAATCTTCTAGCTTTTTTATCGAGTCTATTATTTTAAAAACTGGATTAAAATCTTGGGTAGATACTTTAAACAACGACTTAATTGGTTTCTTTATCACCATGGGAAGTTTCTGGCTTTGGTTTACTTTGCTTTTATTTTATTTTGCCTTGTTTAAATATTTATTTTTAATATTATTTGCCCCTTTTTTCGCCTATCTACATTTACGCATCGACGCCATTAAAAATGAAACTGCATTTGTTTTTAACAGCAAAGCATACCGAAAATTAATAGCCAGGGCTTTATTGTTAAATGTGACCAATTTATTGTGGCAAACGGTGTACTTGATTCCCATCGTCATTATTTGCACTTTGCCTATCATTGGCTGGTTTACACCCATATTCACCATATTGATAGAATGTTATTTTTTAGGGGCAGCTATGTTAGATTATAACTTAGCATCGGAACAAAAAAACAAAGTAGCTGCAGCAGCATACGTAAACAACCATAAAGGATTGCCCATTGGCAATGGATTGGTATTTTATTTACTTCATTTTATTCCCATCATTGGATGGATGACTGCACCATTTTATTCTTTAATTGCAGCACAATTAAATACACAAGAAGTTAAAGACAACGCATAATGAAAACAGGAACCGTATATTTATTGCCTATGATTTTGCAGGAAGAAGGTTGGGAAGCATTGCCAGCAGATACTGTAAAATGGATTCAACAATGTGACGCTTTTTTTGTGGAAGAAGAAAAAACAGCAAGACGTTTTTTTAAAAAGCTATGGAAAGAAATGGTGATTGACAATTATATATGGTATCCAATACATAAAGTAGAAGCAGAACAAATCAATGCATTGACTCAATTATTAAAGCAAGGAAAAAATATTGGCATTTTGTCTGAAGCTGGCTGTGCAGGTGTGGCCGACCCAGGTCAATTGCTGGTGGCAGCTGCACAAGAAATGGGCGCAACGGTAAAGCCCTATGTAGGCCCCTCTTCTATTTTATTGGCATTAATGGCAAGTGGTATGAATGGAAACTTATTTCAATTTCATGGCTATTTACCCATAGATGCTTTAGAACGTAAAAATAAAATTCAAGCCTTGGAAGCGGATAGTCAAAAAAGAGGCTGTACTCAATTATTTATTGAAACTCCTTATCGCAACAATCAATTATTAGAAGCTATTTTACAAAACTGCCATGCCAACACAAGGCTATGTATTGGCGTTGATATCACTTCCCCAAATGAACTTATTAAAACTGCTTCGATTGCTTACTGGAAAAATAATAAGCCCGATCTGCATAAAAAACTAGTTATTTTCCTTTTAGGTAAATAATTTATTTCTTTCTAAGTATTTTCCGAAAAAAATACTTGTCTATTTTTTTGTAAGATGGCCAATGGAAAAATCAAACAGCCATTGGAAAGCAGCCAACCCTTTACTATTTATCTCAGCCACCTTACTGATTGGGGTAGTACTTGGGTCTTTATTTTTTAATCATTCCAATCAGCCAATCTATGCAATTGTAATCATCTGTATTGGATTAATCCTATTACGTGGATGTTTCTTTTTTGCCATTCCAAAATGGTGCAACGGTATGCTAGTAATAGTCATTCTTATATCTTGGGGAGTGGCCATTTATTTTGCAACACAGAAAAAAAATTTAATTCATTTCCCCTACCCAGTAGATTGGGTCGTCTATTGCAGAAACTGGGTCATTCAAAAAATAAATGCAACCATTGTGTCAAAAGAGGCCAATGGTTTTGCATTGGCGTTGGTCTTAGGTGTTAAATCTGATTTAAACAAAGCAGTTTTGAATGCCTATACTCAATTAGGAATTATTCATATAGTAGCCATAAGCGGCATGCATTTAGAAATTATTTTTAAAAACCTAACGCGCATAACCAGCTTAATGCCCCGTAAAAAAATATTTTTATTCATTGAATTAATACTTGTTTTAGGCGGAGTGTGGCTTTATACTTTGATGGCTTTTTCAAGTCCTTCTATTGTAAGGGCAAGTGTATTTTTTAGTATCTATTTTATAGGCAAATTTTTACAGCAAAGTAGCTTTACCTTAAATACCATTGCTGGAGGCATGCTGCTTTTATTACTTTTTGATGTTAAAAATTTAGACAACCTTGGTCTGCAATTGTCCTATGCGGCAGTAATGGGCATTCATTTATTTTATCCCTTATTTTATAAAATGTTACCCATGGACAATCCTATATTATCTTTCTTATGGAGTAACTTATGTTTAAGTTTTGCTGCACAACTAACCACCCTTCCAATTTTAGTGTATCATTTTCATCAAATAGCTAGTTTGGTCCTAGTAAGTAATTTTATCATGGTTCCTTTAAGCAATGTTTTACTTTATAGTCTAGTCCTTTTATTGGTATGCCCCTCTGTATTTGGCCTACCCTATTTATTTGGTCAATGGATACAACAATACATTTTATGGATAAACGACTGTATGCTGAATTTGAATAGATGGCCAATAAGTAATAGTTTCCAGTTACATTTTGACAAGGTCCAAATGATCCTTTATTTTGTGGGTTTAGGGCTTATGTACCGTTGGTTGAATAAGCGCCAAACATATTATTTATTTCAACTATTAACCCTACTCGTTGGCTATAAAATACTAAAGTTATTCAGCCTGGTTTAGTGATTGTGGAAAAGCTGACTACGTAAAAAATACAGAAGATAGTACCTTTGATTATGGAAAAGAAAATCAAATCGGCACTCATTTCGGTCTTTTACAAAGACGGTCTTGAACCCCTAGCAAAAACACTACAAGCACAAAACATTACTATTTATTCAACGGGTGGTACACAAAAATTTTTAGAGGACTTAGGTATCCCATGTATAGGAGTAGAAACGGTTACTGGTTACCCATCTATTTTAGGAGGCCGAGTAAAAACTTTGCACCCCTCTATTTTTGGAGGTATTTTGGGAAGAAGGTATGAGCAACAAGATTTGAATGAAATGGAGCAGTATAAAATCCCTGAATTAGATTTAGTCATTGTAGATCTTTATCCTTTTGAAGAAACATTAAAAAGCACCGATGAAGAAAAACTAATCATCGAAAAAATAGACATCGGCGGCCCTTCCATGATTCGTGCTGCTGCTAAAAACTTTAGAGACTTAGTAGTCATAGCTGCCAAAGACGATTATGCAAAATTGAATACGATATTAATTCAACAAAATGGAACTACTCAACTAGAACAACGAAAAGCATTTGCAGCAAAGGCTTTTGAAGTAGTTATGCATTATGATATTGCCATTAGTGATTATTTTAACCCAGGTAAAGTGTTAAGGTATGGCGAAAACCCACATCAGGTAGCCACTTTTCACGGTCATTTAGAAAATTGGTTTACTCAATTACATGGAAAAGAATTATCCTATAATAATTTGGTAGATGTAGATGCGGCAATTGCATTGATAGGTGAACTGCCTAAAATAAGTTTTGCGATTATCAAGCATACCAATGTATGTGGAGTAGCGCAGCGAAATTCAGTATACGAAAGCTGGCAAGCGGCCTTGGCAGGCGATCCTGAAAGTGCTTTTGGAGGTGTGTTAGTTAGCAATGCCACTATTGATACCGCCACTGCTGAAGCCATTCAAGAATTGTTTTTTGAAGTATTAATAGCACCTGCTTTTGAGCCTGCTGCTTTGGCAATACTTACCACAAAGAAAAATAGAGTATTACTACAACTTAAGCCAGGTGTAAGTTTTAACCCAAGCCAAAAGAAATCTATATTAAATGGAACCTTAGAGCAGGGATTAGACCATGGTAATTATACGCAATGGGACGAAGTTGGAGCAAGACCCTCTACTGCTGCTGAAAAAGAAGATTTAATTTTTGGAAATATTATTTGCAAGCATTTAAAAAGTAATGCGATTGCCTTAATAAAAAATAAACAATTGGTGGGTAAAGGTTGCGGTCAAACAAGTCGTGTAGATGCGCTAAGACATGCTATAGAAAAAGCGAAACAATTTAATTTTGATTTAAAAGGTGCTACTTTAGCATCAGATGCCTTTTTCCCTTTTGATGATTGTGTTAGGATTGCGCACGAACAAGGCATTGAAGCATATATTCAACCAGGAGGATCCGTAAGAGACAAAGACAGCATTGCGTATTGTCAAGCCAATGGCTTAGCGATGGTGATGACTCAATTAAGACATTTCAAACATTAGGCGCCGAATTAAAATCGGAAAATCCATCTCATGGCTAGTCAAAAAAAAGCATACCTCGCATTAACCATTACCAGTGTGGTATGGGGTACCACCTGGGTAGGCAGTAAAATGGGTGTAGCGCATGTGCCTGCTTTTGAATTAGCCAGCATTCGACAATTCATGGGAGGAACGATATATGTTGTCTTTTTTTTAATAATGGGTCAAAAGTTTCCAACAAAAAAACAATTTGCTTGGCTAGTGCCTATGTCATTTTTAATGTTTGTTTCTTCTAATGGAATTGCCACCTATGGATTACAATTTATAACAAGTGGCTTAGGTGCTTTAATTGCAGCTTTATACCCACTATCCGTTGTGTTAATAGAAAGATATTATTATAAAGCCATTAAAATAACACCACAAACCTTACTAGGCTTGTTTTTAGGCTTGTTGGGTATTTTATTTATTTTTTATAAAGACAGTTTACAAATGCACGGAACACACTATTTATTAGGAGTAGGCTTGTCCCTGTTTGCAATGATCACTTGGAGTGTTGGTTCCATTATCATGTCAAGAAATAAAATTGACATCAATGCCTATTACTCTATTGGATGGCAAATGTTAATTAGTGCATTTACGATGGGTTTGATTACCATTATTTCAGGTAATTATATTTCCTTGCATGAAATTCCTACTAAAACTTGGGGGGTATTAGCTTACATGGTATTGGGCGGATCTATAGTTGCTTTTGTTTCATTTGTTTATAGCATGAAACATTTAAAGCCTGCGATTGCAAGTTTGTATGCCTATGTGAATCCCATTGTAGCGATATGGGTAGGCTCCTTACTACTCAATGAAAAAATGACTTTGAATAGTATTATTGGAACCATCTCAACTTTAGTGGGTGTATACCTTGTAAACAATAGTTTGAAAAATCAAAAAGATCCAGTGGAGGCCATCGCCGATGCAGATGGTATGTAGTAAAGCTTAATGCTTACGCCCTTCTTTCCAAAGTTGATTAAATGTTTTAGTTGGAAATTCTAATGGAGCCCGCTGATTGGTCCATCCTTTGAACATTTTATTGATCACCCAATTTTTAATGGGTGCATTGCCTTGATTCATTAACGTACGACTAAGCGAAGTTTGCTTCCACATTTTCCAAGCAAATTTTTCTGCAAAATTACTTTCTCCCCCTTCTACCGATTCTTTTCTATTTTCTAATAATAACTCGTGTAAGTTGATGCGCACTGGACAAACTTCGGTACAGTTACCACATAAACTAGAGGCATAACTTAAATGTTTGTAATCGTGCATGCCTCTTAAATGAGGGGTGATAACGCTTCCTATTGGACCACTGTAGGTGGTGTCGTAAGCATGGCCTCCAATATTTTTATAGACAGGACAAGCATTTAAACAAGCCCCACATCTAATGCAATACAAAGCTTCCCTACTTTTAGCATTCGCCAATAATTCGGTACGGCCATTGTCTAATAAAATAACAATCATCTCTTCTGGACCATCTGTTTCATCAGCTTGTCTTGGACCAGAAATAATACTATTGTACACCGTAATTTGTTGCCCTGTTCCAAAAGTGGCTAAAAGTGGCCAAAAAAATCCTAAGTCACTGATAGAAGGAATTACTTTTTCGATACCAACAACCACAATATGTGTTTTAGGCCAAGAAGCTGAAAGTCGCGCATTGCCTTCGTTTTCGGTCAATGCAATACCACCAATATCTGGAATGATAAAATTGGCTCCTGTGACTCCAATTTCGGCTTGAGTGTATTTTTCTCTTAAATTTTTTCTAGCTACCAAGGTCAATTCCTCAGGCGTTAAATTAATATCAGTTCCTAATTTCTCATTAAATAATTTTGCTACGTCTTCCTTGCTCTTGTGCATGGCAGGTGTGACAATATGATAAGGTGCTTCTCCATCCATTTGTTGAATGTATTCCCCCAAATCAGTTTCCACACTTTCAATACCTATAGATTCTAAATAATTATTTAAATGAATTTCTTCAGTCACCATACTTTTGCTTTTAACAATAGAATGGCAATTTTTAGCAGCACAAATTTCTCCAATATAATTTAAAGCTTGTTCTGCATCTTCCGCCCACAATACTTGTCCGCCTCTTTTGGTTAATTGATCTTCAAATTGAGTTAAATAGGTATCCAAATGTTCAATGGCTTCCCACTTTTTATTTTTAGCCATCTCCCTAACTCTTTCTAAATTGGTGAACTGCTCTTTTCCTTTTGGTACTACTGCATTGTACTTGCCAATATTGAAATTGATCTTTTTCCTGTGGTCTAAGTCAACTGCCTTGGCAGTGCTTTTGTCTTGAAAAGATTTGGCGAAGATGTTTTGCATGAGTACAAAAATAGCTATTTATTTTTAAGATGTTTTGCAGAGGCTTCTAATGCTTCATAAAAAGTTTCCCCATACTTTCTAACAATGGATTCCTTTAAGAATTCATAAGCTGGCACTTTAAGTTTAACCCCTAATGAACAAGCCGCTTTACAAAGATCTTCTCTTGGTTCATAATTCATGTATTCCATGTTGGGATCTGCCTTGCTTTTTTGAACTTTAATGGGAAACAAGTGACAACTAATGGGCTTTTTCCATGGAATCTTGCCATCATTATAAGCTTGTTCAAAGGCGCATTTAATAATACCGGCTTTATCCCTAAAACCGTAGGCGCAAATTTCACCATTTAATGTTGGTGTTACCCAGCCAAATTCTCTATCATATAAAAATTGGCCAACTTGTTTCACTTCCTTGATACCCTCCTTGGTCATGTAAGGTTCAACGATATCATAATATTCTTTGATAAATTCTTTCTCTTTATTTTCTAAGGGAGCACCTGCATCCCCATCTTCACAACAACCGCCCTTGCATTTTGTTAAATCGCAAACAAACTGTTCCTCCACCACCATATCACTTACTAAAACATTGTCAATTATAATCATAGCAAAATTTATAAGACAAAGATAGTTTTATTTCCAACGAAATGTAGTTACTAAGTGCTTCAAATCTTTGTATAAAAAAGCATTTACTGGCGCCAAAGAATCCTCATTGGGCGTCGTATCAAAGTACAGTGCCCCTCTAAAAAAATGAGTGGTAGAATCAGTTAAAAAAAACTGATAACTGGTAGCCACATCCCCTCCAATATGAAAAAAGACACCTTCTACACCCTGACCAGCAGAAAATAAAGAGTCTGAAATAAAACTTGCTTTGCTGTTGTGGTTATTGGCAAAGGTATAGGCATCTTTAATTAAAGTATCCAATTGTTGTGCTTTCATTTTAGAATAGCTCACATAAATAGTGGCGCCCAGTGAAGGAAAATGAATATTGATCCAAGAATCTGTTTTTTTACTGGCGCCAAAATAATTGACGTTATTATCTATTTGAGCGTAGCTAGGGTATTCAAAAGTATAGGGGTATCCCTTTTCATTAAAAACCTGATAGGACTTTGTTGGAAATTCAATTGCCGCGTACCCTTTATGTTTACTTGCAAATGGTGAATTGCAAGCATTAAATAATAATAGTACGCAAAATGAAAAACAAACTAAAAGCCTAAACATGATCTGTATATGGTGGGACTAGAGGAGTAATAATTAATTGAATTTTATGTATTCTATTTTTTTGAATTTCCATCACCGTAAAACTAAACTGTTTAAATTTTACAACTTGTTGTAAGCTTGGAAAATGACCTGCCAATTCTAAAAACAAACCTGCCATGGTATCACTCTCCCCTTTTATTCCATCAAAAGTGTTGGTAGGCATATCTATAAAATTACAAAAATCATTAATGGCTGTTTTGCCTTCAATAATATAGTGATACTCATCAATTTTTTTTATCATCGATTCTTCTTCATCAAATTCATCTTTGATATCCCCCACAATTTCCTCTAAAATATCTTCCAGTGTAATAATACCACTGGTGCCTCCAAACTCATCCACTACTACCGCAAAATGAATTCGTTTCAATTGAAATTCTTTTAATAAATCTTCAATCATTTTTTGTTCATGTACAAAAAAAGCTGGCCTCATTAATGGTCTCCAATTGTAACTAGCCACTTCGTTAATGTGCGGAATAATGTCTTTGGTATGAATCATGCCTACGATGGTATCTAAGTCCTCTTTAAAAACTGGAAATCTACTGTAATTGTGCTCTTTGATGTGTTCTAATAATTCATTAAAGCTAATTTGTTCCTCTACCCCATCCACATCCAATCTTGTTTTCATAATCTGCTTAACAGTAATATTTCCAAATTTTACAATTCCTTTTAAAATATTTTTTTCGTGAGTTTGATGAATAGGAGAAGTAGTTAATTCAATGGCGTGGTCTAATTCTTCCATGCTGTAGGAATTATTATTTCTTTTTTGAGCCATTATCTTTTCAATACTATTAGTGTACTTCACCATAAATGAGCTGGGCTTAGAAAAAATAAAATAAACTCCTTGAATGATAAAACTAAAATCCTGCGCAAAACGAATGTTATTTTGAGTGGCCATTACTTTAGGTAAGATTTCGCCAAAAAATAACAATAGCAAAGTAACAAATACCACTTTAACAATAAATTCAAAACCAGGTAAAGAGATTTGATCAAATGCAAAAAAATGATCAATGATTACATTTGCAATTAAAATGATACAAATATTAATAAAGCTATTGGCGATTAACATAGAAGTGAGCAATTTCTTGGGCTGCTCTAATAAAACTAGAATTCTCTGATAAGGACGGTAAGGCTTATTTTTTATAGATTGAATGTCTTTGTACGATAGTGAAAAAAAAGCAACTTCAGATCCTGCAATAATAAAAGACAAAAATAATAGTACACACATTAAAATTAGCAGCGCACCATCTTGTTGCAATTGCAACAAATAATTAATAGAGGAAATAAATAAAGGTCCCGAATGAGGTTCCAAGTGTATATATGTTTTTACAAGTGGAAAGTTACTGATTTT
>CAINFN010000055.1 GCA_903848125.1 uncultured Bacteroidota bacterium | reverse complement strand
TTAGAAACAAAGTTAAAAGACCTTGAAGAAGCGTTGCCGCTTGAAACCGATGCCAATATAAAAGCCGCATTAGAAAAAGCAATTGCAAATACGAAAACAGAATTGGCTTCTCTTCCCAATGAAGAAGAAAGCGATGATAAGTTTATTCAAAGTATGCTATCTACTATTGCAGCAAATATGAAAAGTAGTGAAGGCGGTGCAGATACGCCGCAAGTTCGTGAAATTATAAAAAAATACTTGGTTGAAGATAAAGTAAAATTGTCTGAACTTGATGAATCAATTCTTAATGAAATTAAGAAAAATCAACAAATTGTTTTGGAGATACCAAACTTTTCAAAGCAAATAGTTGTTTCATCTCAAACTGCTGCAATTCCTAATTTTTATCAAATTATTGACGATATATTAGCAGGTAATAACGTATATTTAATTGGAGAAGCAGGTGGTGGTAAAACATACACAGCAGAACAAATAGCAAAAGCATTAGGTCGTGAATATGTTACATTAAATTGTTCACAATATACATCACCACTTGAAATTTTGGGTGGTCAATCAGTTGAAGGATTTAAAACAGGAAAGCTAATAGATTGTTGGAAAAACGGCAAACTATTAATTTTAGATGAAATGCCTAAATTAGACCCAAACACAGCAGGTTTATTTAATGATGCTTTAGCAAAAAGTAGCAAAACAAAATCAAACGAAGAATCAAAAATAAATTCAGCAGATGCCGAAGAACCGCCAATAGTAAGAAGTAACGATTTTGCTATTATAGCAACGGGGAATATTTACCCAAATGAACCTCCTGCACCTCAATATAGAGGTAATAATCAACAAGATTTATCTTTATTGGATAGGTTTTCGGGGAGTGTTTATTATACCGAGTTTGATAAAAAAACGGATGAGTTAACAACAAGATTTCAATTTTTATTTGATTTTTTAGTTGGGAATTATTACGAGTATATTGCTGCTAAAAGTAACGGAACGACATTGCCAACTCCAAAAGGATTACGAACAATTATAGAAGCAAATAATCTAAAAAATTTGGCTTTAGTTTCTTATCGTACAAATATATCTTTTAGAGTTGCGTTTGAATATGAGTTAGTTCGTGCAATAGCCAAGAAACAAGGTATTCCTGTGGTAGAACAAGGTAAAACACTTGCTAAAACTTTCCAAAGTTATATGGTAGCTTTTAGAAGCAATCCCGATACTGTTAAAAACTTAATGAATGCAACTAAATATACTCAATCTTATATTGATAATTTGGTTGAAGATGCTATTAATAAAATATTGTCAGGTAAGCAAGGATTTTTAGATTCTTTGAATCCGATTATTCAAAAAAATGCAGAAACTACATTTAAAAGGTACAACGACTTTTATGTAGGCGAAGTAAAAATAGAAAAATAAATGAATAGCTACTACCAAAAAAGTGTATTACGGGCAAATCGAACAGCATTTATGTTTGATTCTTTGTCAGACTATAACAAGTTTATAGATGAAGTATCTAATTCTGCGCCTAATGGTAGTAGAGCAAGGCAACAATTTGATGATTTTGGGCAAGACTATATAAATAGGACAGCAAGAGATAGTAATTGGTATGGAACAAGCGATGTTAATTTGATTACTGAAAATATAGATACTTATTTATTCAATAACGAATTAGATAGTTATTTGAATAATGTTAGAAGTAGAACAGTAGCACTTGATATTATTGATTTAGACCAACAAAAATCTATTAAATTTACGGAACAAGAAATTGGGGTATTTTCTTTTGATTTAGCT
>CAINFN010000054.1 GCA_903848125.1 uncultured Bacteroidota bacterium | reverse complement strand
GCTTTTTAATCTGCTCTCCAGGCTTTACCTGTTTTGTGAATAAACACATCTTCCAAATTGGCCTTTTTAACTTCTTTTACTTTTTCAAATCCAGAGGCCACCAATTCATCAATCAATTCATTGGGTGTATTGATGACGATAATTTCACCACTATCAATAATGGCTACCCGATCGCAAAGTACTTCTGCTTCATCCATATAATGAGTAGTGATAATAACGGTAGTACCTTGGTCTCTAATTTCTTTAATCAAATCCCATAAATTGCGACGAGCTTGCGGATCTAATCCTGTTGTAGGTTCGTCTAAAAAAATTATTTTAGGCTGATTGATAAGCGTGGTAGCTATAGAAAAGCGCTGCTTTTGCCCACCACTTAATTCTTTGTACTTGGCTTTGGCCTTGTCCTCTAAATTTACTTTTTTTAGCAAAGTCATTGGATCAATAGCAGTTTGATACAGTCCAATAAACAATTGCATCAATTCGGTTAAATTCAAGTTTGGATAAAACCCTGCTGTTTGAAGTTGAACCCCTATAATTTTTTTAATGGCTTCTGGTGCATCATCAATATTTAAGCCATTGACCCATACTTCTCCACTTGTTTTTTGTCTGAGTGTTTCTATAATTTCTAAAGTCGTAGATTTTCCCGCACCATTGGGTCCTAATAAACCAAATATTTCCCCTTCAACTACTTCAAAGCTAATGCCTTTCACTGCTATAAAATCACCATAGGATTTTACTAAATTCTTTACTGATATAATAGGCATTTGGGGCATCTTAAATTACTTAGAAAACAAATTTAGCTGCTTTTGGGCGCTATGCAAAATGAAAACTTGTCCAAGACCCTTATCTTTGTTAAAAGTTCCAAAATAATGAAAGTAGGTATATTAGGAGGTGGTCAATTAGGTAGAATGTTATTGCAAGCAGCAGCTAATTTTGATGTAACAACTTATGTGCTTGAAAACGATGCCCAATGCCCTGCCGCACATCTTTGCCATCATTTTACTTTGGGGAATATTCAAGATTATGATGCGGTATACAATTTTGGTAAAAATTTGGATGCGCTTACCATAGAAATTGAAGCAGTCAATGTAGAGGCCTTAGCACAGTTAGAAAAAGAAGGTGTAAGAGTTTATCCTACCCCATCGGCTATAAGAACCATTAAAAACAAAGTGCTTCAAAAACAATTTTATAAGGACAATGAAATTCCCACTGCTCCGTTTTTTATTACACAACATGCTTCTGAAGTATCAGCTCATATTGATTTCTTACCTGCTGTTCACAAAATGGGTGAAGGGGGTTATGATGGCAAAGGGGTTCAAATAATAAACAACGAAAAGGAATTGGAACTTGCTTTTAATGTGCCCTCTGTTTTAGAAAAAAAAGTAAAAATTGCAAGTGAGATTGCACTGATTGTTGGAATGAATGCCAGTGGAGAAACCATCATTTATCCGCCAGCAGAAATGATTTTTGATACGGTATACAACTTATTAGACTACCAATTAAGTCCAGCAAAATTAGAGGAAAAGCAATTGTGGAAAGCGCAAGCCATTGCTCGTAAAGTAGTAAAGGGTTTAAATAGTCCAGGGTTATTTGCCATTGAATTATTTATTGATGGTCAAGGTGAAATTTGGATCAATGAAACGGCACCTCGCGTTCACAATAGCGGTCACCATACCATTGAAGCAAATTACAGCAGTCAGTATGATATGCTGCTAAGAATATTATTAGATTACCCAATGGGCAACACAGATGCTATATTGCCTTCGGCTATTGTAAACATTGTGGGCAGCGAAGGGCATACAGGAGCCGTATATTATGAAGGATTAGAAGAAGTACTTAAAATGGATAATGTTTTTGTACATATCTATGGCAAAAAACAAACCAAGCCAGGAAGAAAAATGGGCCATGTAACCATCATCAGCAAAGACTATCAAGATTTAACACATAAGGCGAATAAAATAAAACATACCTTAAAGGCGATTACGAAATAACTGTAATTAAGGTTTTGGTTTTAATATTATCTTTTTTACTTGCAGGTTTTTAAAATACCCTATTCCTACTATACTTTTTAATTGCAACCCTGGCGAGTTTTTATTGGGGCCAAAACTTTTAATCTTATCGTCATACATTAAATCAAGGCTGTAATTGGCTGAAAAGTTTTTATTAATTTTAAAAGTAAACAGGTTGGTCATATAAAAATTAATATTTTCTGGCTTTTCATAATAGTTGGAGAAAAAATCGGCACGGCCTCTATAATTAATATTTGGAGCAATCACATTGTTGTAATTGACCGTTACAAACAAACCAGTTTCTTTATATATTTTTTGCCCTTTTGGCACACCATAACTTCCAAGGTTTG
>CAINFN010000053.1 GCA_903848125.1 uncultured Bacteroidota bacterium | reverse complement strand
GTCACATAAATAAATTGACGATAAGTTAAACTCTCACACATTTTTTCAATAGAGCGGTGGATATACCCTAAATGCGGTTCAATTTTTTTAATGGTCTCTCCATTTAAAGTAACCACTAAATGAAGTACACCATGAGTGGCAGGGTGTTGTGGTCCCATATTAATGACTAGTTCGCCATCGGCACCTAATTCACTGGTATCTTTTAGTATTTCAGTTTGATTGTACATCTGCCTATTATAATTTTATCATGTTGATAGGATCTTCAAAATCTTTTCTTAATGGAAAGCCTTTGAAATCATCTTCTAGAATTAATTTTCTTAAGTCGGGGTGGTTCGTGAAGTTGACGCCAAACATTTCAAATACTTCACGCTCTAAGAATTCTGCAGTTCTCCAAATATCACAAACTGTTTCAATAACAGGAGCATCTCTATTTACATTTGCTTTAATAACAATGCTTTGACGATGCGTAGTAGCCGATAAATGATACACCATGGTCAAATGTGTTTTAAAATCAACACAGGTTAGACAAAACAAATAGTTCATTTGCATTTTGCCTGTTCTTAAATCAGCCATCAATGGCTTTAAGGCAGCAGGTTCTACCAGTATATTTAACCATTCGCCTGTTTCATCGAAAGTAGCTGCGGGCGCAAGGGAACTTATGTATTCTTTTATTTCTTCGTTGGTCATTGTTGTATTTTTTCTATACTTTAAATTCTCCTCTAATTTGTTCGCGCGTCATTCCTAATTTAATTTTCTCTTGTAAAGAAATTAAAGAGTGTAACAATGCTTCGGGGCGGGGAGGGCAGCCGGGAATGTACACATCAACTGGAATAATATGATCGGCGCCTTTTACTACAGAATAAGTGTTGTAAAAAAACGGGCCACCACTAATAGCACATGCGCCCATAGCGATTACATATTTAGGATCGGCCATTTGATCATATAATCTTTTTAAGACCGGTGCCATTTTATTGACGATGGTACCTGCTATGATAATAACATCGGCTTGTCGCGGTGAAGCTCTTGCTACCTCAAAACCAAAACGAGAAAAGTCGTATTTGGCCGAAGCAGTAGACATCATTTCAATACCGCAGCAGCTAGTAGCAAATGATAAAGGCCACAATGAATTAGAGCGCGCCCAATTAATTACACTATCAAATGTACTCACTACAATACCGCCACCTGGCGTTTCATGAACAATCCCAGGGAATGGTTCGTTACCAGCAATATTTTCTTTTAATTCCATTTTAATGCACCTTTTTTATGAGCGTATAAAAAGCCCATGAATAATATAAATATGAAAACGATAATTTCAATTAAAGCAACCATGCCCACTTTTTTTACCACAACAGCCCATGGGTACAAGAACACCAATTCCACATCAAAAATTAAAAATAGTAAGGCGAATAAGTAATAACCCACATTGAATTGATGCCAAGGGGAAGTGTCGGTGGGAATACCGCACTCATAGGCCTGACCTTTTTGAGGATTTTTGCTTCCTTTTACTAGAATTTTTCCCACTAAAATACCACCAGCAGAAAAAGCAATAGCGGCAATTAACAAGGCAATTAATGAAATAGCACCCATAGTAATTTTGGTATAAAAATGATGCTGTAAAGTAGCAATAAAACGGCTAATAAATCCCTAGGTAATCCACATCTAATCCACCTAGTAGGACATTTGTTTAAAGTAAAACGCAAGGTCCGATAGGAATCAGGATTTGTTTCCAAAAATTGGATTAAAATCCTTAAAATTTATACGAAAAACTGGTGCCCCAAATGGCCGGGTCTCCAAGGTGGACTGCCCCAAAATCATAACCATAGGATATGAATTTGGTTTCGGTAATATTTTTAGCCCAAAAATGAAGTCCCATTTTATCGGTTTCAAACCCAGTTTTAAGATTCAATAATTGATAAGGCGATTGCTGAAGGGTATTGGCTAAATCAAAATAAGTGGTGCCTATATATTTCCATTCCCCTCTAATCATCAATTTTATATGAGCAGAAATAGGAAAAGTATATTGAGCGGCTAATAAAGACGTAGCATTCGGTGTAAAAATAGGATGCTTGCCTACTAAATTTACATTTGACCCTTGCGAAGCGAGGTCTAATTTATCAAAATTAGCATTGGTAGTTCCAAATGCATATTGCAACAATACACCTTTTGCAGGAATGGCAAATAATTCTGCTTCTATTCCTTTGCTTGTTAATTGCCCAGTATTTTTTGTAATAGTAATAGCGTCAGGTAAAATCAAACTGGGTACCTGGGCATCTGTTACTTTGGTATAAAATAAAGCAACATTAAAAATTAATTTATTGTTGAACCAATTGTTTTTAATACCTGTTTCAAAGTTGTTGCTGTATTCGGGTAAGTAACCCAAGAGTGGCGGCTGTGAAGGATCTGAAGAGAGTGGAGATAATCCACCTGCTCTGAATCCTCTGCTGTAAATGCTATACCATAAACTATTATTATTTACTTGATAGTCTAATGATAACTTAGGAGATAAGGCGTTAAAATGCGTGCGACCTAAAGTATCGGCAGTGGTGGTATATAATTTATTACTAGGATCATGTTGGTATTGACCCATAACAGATTCAGATTGATTTTCGTAATCGTTTCTTAAACCGAATGTAATATTCAATTGATTGCTGATTGCATAAGTAGCTTGACCATAAACGGCAAATCCTTTTTTTATAGTAGTACTGGAATTGATAGTAGTAAAAAGTGAATCGCCAACCATCATCATATTGGCATCCTTTCCATAACGTGTAGCTTGTTTTACTGGGGCATTTTGATAAAATAAGAAAGCACCTGCGGTCCATTTGATTTTACTGTTACTGTAATTACTACTAAATTTAAAATCCTGTGTGATTACTTTATTATTATTCCATTGATTGCCATAATTGTTAATGATTGAAATAGCATCGATCGGTGAAAAGTCACCATCAATAGGCGTTGTATAATAACGATAATTCTGTTGGTAAGCAGTTTGGCTATTAAAATTTAAATTACTACCTGCATAGTGAAAAGACAAGCTGGTATTGGTGGTCTTGTCCATCATGGTGGTAGTCGCATTCTGATTTAAACTATATGGACTAGAAAATGCTTTAGCGGTTCCAAAGACCAAAGGGAAAGGGCCTTGGTTTTCATTGGCATGATGTTTAAAATTCAAATTAATATCCCAACGTTTGCTTATAATATATTTTAAAAAATAATTTCCAGATAATCCATTTTGATTATCATAACTACTTTTGGTAAACTTATTGGTATAAAAACCATCTCTTTTATCTGATAATAAAGATGCTCCAAAAAATAGTTTATCTTTTAAAAGAGGTGTCTTCAATCCAGCAGTTATTCTTTTTTTATTGTAATTACCAATAGCAATGTCTGCAAATCCAGTGGAGGTATTATTGGGTTGCTTGGTAATAATATTGATCACGCCACCCATTGCATTTCTTCCGTACAAAGTTCCTTGTGGTCCACGCAACACTTCAATTCTTTCAATATCGAATAGTGTAGGTATATAAGTATCCAAACTAAATTGATTTACGCCGTCAATATAAGTAGTTACTGTAGGGTCGTAAGAGCTAGTGGCAATGCCCCTTACCGAGGTTACATCACGGCCGTCACCTGGATCGGCACTGTATAAATTTGGTATAATTCCAGTAATTTCCTTTGTACTCCATAAGTTAAATCCGCTTACTTGTTTTGTATTTATGGCGGTAATGCTAGCTGGAATTTTTTGAATTAGTTCTTCTTTTTTTTGAGCCGTCACGATTATCTCATCCAAGGTGTTCATAGATGCTTCTAAAATAAAATTAGCAGTATAATTATTTTTATTGTTTTCTATTTTTAATACTGGATGAATGGATGCAAAGTTGAAATGATTTATTTCTAATTGATAATTACCTGCTGCAGGCAATTTAATTTTAAATAAGCCATTGCTATCGGAAATTGATTTGATGTTTGAATTTAAAACGTAAATAGATGCATTACTAACAGGTAGATTTTTGGTTGTAGTTATTTTGCCCGATAAAATTGTTTGACTTTTTGCATTTAAATTTAAAAACGTCAATAAAATCAGAAAAAAAGAAGTTTGCTTAATCATAGCTTAAAATGTTGGGGGTGATGCTTTTAGCATACAAATATAGATGCAAATTAAACGATTACAGTGAGTGCCAAAGGACAAATTGTAATATTTAATAATTCATTATCTGTTAGTAAGTTTTCGCCATCAATATGAATAGGGGCGTTCTTTAAATAATGAATACTTGCTTGTTGGCAACTTTGTAATGTTACATTGTTTGAATGATGAATGTTTTTCTTAAAAAATCTAACTGCTAGAATACCCGCTTGTAATTTATTTAAAATTCCAATTTTTACTAATTCCAATTGACCATCTTGAATATTAGAGAAAGGAGAGATATAAGCGTTGTTCCCAAATTGATTGGCATTGGCTATACTTAATGAAAAAACTTTTTCATTAGCCCCGTTATTAATGCCTACTTGAATTGGTTTGTAATTAAAAAGCGTGATGACGGTTGCTTTCATGTAATTAAACAAACCACGACCTTTTGTATTGGCGAATCGATGGGCTACTGCTGCATCAAATCCTATGCCTGCGGTACAGAAAAAGGGTCTATGGTTGATATGGCCCACATCTATTTTGATAGAGGCCCCCACCAATGCTTTTTGAAAGGCCTTTTTATAATTTAGTGGAATATTTAAATGTCTGGCTAATCCATTGCCAGAACCTACTGGAATAATACCAAGTGGAATTGCCTTACCCACTAATACGGAGGCTACTTCATTGATGGTTCCATCGCCACCCACTGCAATAATTCTGGTAGCTCCTTTTTCAATTGCTTTTTGCGTAAAGGCAACAGCTTCAAGCGGTTCGGTTGTCTCCCAAATATAATGATGAGGATCGCTTTTTAGTAATGTTATAATTCTTAAAAAGGTATCCTTATTATTAGCGCCCGAATGGGGATTAATAATGTAATGATTCATAAGGCACAAAAGTAACTTATAAAATTCAATTTCACTACCTCCTCAACGCCCCTACATTACTTGAGAATATTTTAACAGCAATAGCCAATAGAATTACACCAAAAAATTTACGAACAGCTAGTAAGCCTCCTGGTCCTAAAAGACGTTCAATAAAATTGAGTGATTTTAAAACGGCAAATACAATGATTAGGTTTACTAGTATGCCTAATAAAATATACACTTCTTCAAAGTTTGCTTTTAAAGACATAATGGTAGTAAGGGTTCCGCTACCAGCAATAATAGGAAAGGCAATTGGCACAACTGCACCTGAATGCGCATTTTTATCCCCTTTAAAAATTTCATGACCCAATACCATTTCAAGGCCTAATAAAAATATTACAATAGAACCTCCCACCGCAAAAGATTTTACATCCAATCCCAGTAATTGTAAAAAAGGTTTACCAAGGAATAAAAATAAAATCATTAAGGCCCCAGAAATTAATGTCACATTCAATGATTTAATTACTCCTGTTTTTTCTTTCATGGCAATTAAGAGTGGAATTGACCCCACAATATCTATTACCGCAAATAGCGTAAATATAACAGTCAGTAGTTCGTCAAAATGAAATTGCATAAAAAAAGCTTTGTATGAAGGTACAAAGCTTTTTTACTAATATGAAATGATAAAATGCTTATTATCTCAACCTCAATCCCAACATTATCATTCGCCCCATGGCATTGTAGCCATTGATTTCTTGAAAAACGGTATTGCCTAAATTTTGACCATCTGCATACAATACTATGTGTTTGTTATAGTTGTATTGAACATGTGCGTTAAACAAGGTGTAGCCATTCAAAGTCACGTCTTCTGTGGCATAGCCGCCTACATCATATCGTTTACTAATATACCTGGCCGCCATACTAAAATTTAATTTTGGAGAAACCTCATAAGCCCATTGTATACCAAAGCTATTTTTAGGGCGTTTTAATAAATAATTATAAGTAATGGTATCGCTAGTAGTGGCTCTGTTTTGATTGGTTTCTTGGCCATTCATTAAAGTGTAATTGGCCGAGAAAGCATTTTTAGTATTTGGTTTCCAATTTAATTCTACTTCTAATCCATTTACTTTTTGTTGGATGTAGTTAAAAAAATTATAGTCAATATAATTATAGTCTATCCCGTTGTCAATGGTTCTGTTGTAGTAAACCAATCTGATATAAAGTGGATTGGTTTTGTATTCAATCCCCAACTCGGTATTAAAAGATTGCTCTGGTTTTAAGGCCTCATTATAACTTAATTCGTATAAGGAGGGTGCTTTGTACCCGGTAGAAGCGCTTGCCATCATGCGAAATTCGGAGTTTAATTTATAAGAAGGGCTAATGGTAAAAGTTTGATTAGCTCCATAACGGTTATGTTTATTCATTCTACCACCCAATTCCAATAACCATTTATTAGAGGCATCATTAATTAATAAAGAACTATATAAAGCTGTTTGGTGTTGAAAAGTGTCCTTAAAAATATAATTGTAAGGGCCCCATTCGCTAATGGAGGCATAGGTTTGATGGTAGGAGCCATATCTAAAATCAGCACCAATAATCCATTGTATATTTTTTGAAATAGAGGTAGATAAAAAAGCGTCTGCAAAATGAGATTTGCCTGTGTATTGGTTGTCTTCAAAAATGGTATAAGTTTTATCAACACTATCATTTTTATATTGTCTATCCTGCGTACTTAATTGATATTGAAATTGAAAAATAGTTTTTTCTTTTTTATATTTTAATAAAAGCCCTGTCAGTTTAGTGGCATTGTGAAACTTTTCGTCTTTGTCGTCTTTAAAAGCACCGTAATCAATATCTGCATTGTAATTTGTTTGGTGCGTTGAAACTTTTAGATTCCAAAAAGAATTGATTGCATAATTAATATTCGCAAACCAATTTTTATTGTTGTAGCCATCTTTGTCAAAATTATTTTTACCGGAGATATCTGTTGCAGAAGAAAAGCCAGTAGCAGTTTCCTTACCCCATCCAACTGTATAGTTTAATTTGCCAAAAGTTTTGCTGTGTTGTAGATTTAATTTTCGCGTACCATAACTGCCAGTGCTAAAGTCGCCCGACCAAGATGGGATTGATTTATTTTTAGTGATAATATTAATCACCCCGCCAATGGCATCCGAGCCATACAAAGTACTTTGAGCACCTTTTAATATTTCCACTCTTTCAATTTGATTCAACGGAACTAAGTTCAAATCAAATTCATTACTAATCATGGAAGGGTCGCCCACCGGCATGCCATCAATTAAAATTAAAGTTCTTCCACTTGAAGCGCCGCGCATGTAGATGCTTGGGACGGTTCCTGCATTACTTAAACTTCCAGGTAAATAAAGTCCTGCTTGTTCATTTAAAATTTGCGCAATGCTTCTTCCTGCATTGGCCTGAATTTGTGCAGCATTAATAACTGAAACTACCTTTCCGGTGGTGTTTTGTTTTTGTTCTAGCTTGTTAGCAGTAACAATCACTTCTTCTAAAGTGTTAGATAAGGAATCCTTTTCAGGTTTTTCTTTTTGCCCAAAGGCAAGAGTGGTGGCGATTAGACACACCGAGAGCATGATTAATTTTTGGCTCATTGTTTTGTTTTTCATTTACTGAGTGAACAATGAGCTTCCTGGAGAAAGAGAACCATAATTATTAGACAAGCTAGCCCGCCTAAATTTTACAATCCCTGCTTTTTACCAGAAAGCTGTTGATTTTTTAAACTAGGCAGGTCTTCTGGCTTGTTCTTCTAGGATGCATCCTTCCCAAATTGCTTCAGTGGATATTTTTGCATCAATTGCTTTGCAGCAACGAACTCACAGCTACGGGAATAGCCCCCGATTTTAACGGGATTCCCTTTTAATCATTTGCATGAACCTAATTCTAAATCAAATTTAGTATTTATATACCCCTGTCAGGTTTTAATTACTAACCGCTTGTTGAAAACTTAGCGCTTTTTATTATATTTAGCTTTCATTGAATAGATATGAAGCAAAAGCAATCCATTAATTTTTTTAGCCTCACCATGATTGTGGTAAGCCTTGTTATAGGCATGGGTATCTTTAAAACGCCTGCTACTATTGCTGCCAAATCTGGAACGCCTTTTATTTTTTTTAGTGCCTGGCTTATTGGCGGTTTAATTGCTTTATTTGGCGCACTCACTTATGCCGAAATTGGACAAAGACTTCCAGTAATGGGTGGCTATTATAAAGTATTTGCACATTGTTATCATCCGGGGGTTGGTTTTACCATTAACGTTTTAATTTTAATTAGCAATGCAGCATCTTTAGCCGTAGTGGCTTTAATTGGTGCCGACTATGTAAGTGATTTATTATTTGGTCAACCTTCTGGCACTTTATTTAATATTATAGTGGCCTCTGCTTCGGTGGGGCTTTTTTACATTGTTAATTTACTGGGATTAAAGACTAGTAGTCGAACGCAGAATATTTTAATGGTGGTAAAAATTTCTTTAATTGTATTATTAATTTCTTCTTTATTCAAAGGTATTACAGTTCCTCCTCATGGTATTAATGAAGGAAAAATTTATACTTATGATGGTACCAATGGAGCTATGTTATTATTAGTGAGTTTGGTATCTGTGTTTTTTACTTATGGAGGCTATCAACAAACTATTAATTTTGGATCGGAGGTAAAATCGGCCAAGACCATGCAAAGAGGTATTGTAGTGGGTATATTAGTAGTATTATTTTTATACTTAGCCATTAACTATACTTATATTAAAGTGATTGGGTTTGATCAGATGAAAAATGCAAATGCCATTGGATCTTTGTTATTTGAAGCTTGGTTTGGAAAATTTGGTGCCAAGGTTTTTGATTTTGCGATGGTCTTAAGTGTACTAGCCTATGTGAATGTAATATTAATGAGTAACCCTCGTGTCATGTTTGCCATGAGTGAGGATAAATTTTTACCTGCCATCTTTCAAAAGAAACATCCTAGAACCGATGCCCTCGTACCCGGCTTAACAGTATTTGCAATTACTACTATTTTGGTTACTTTTTTTGGCAAAGGAGTTGATGACGTACTTAGTTTTAGTATTTTTTTAGATTGTTTAGGCATGAGCACTTCTGCTGCAACCCTTTTAATTTTAAGAAATAAAAAGCAGGGAGATGAAGTGGTCACTGGTGCTCTAAGAAAATGGACACCTTTTTTCTGCATAGTTTTTGTACTATCCTATGCTTTAGTGGCATGCGCAGTAGTTAAAGACAAACCCTATTCTGCCTTAACAGCCTCGATTTTAGTCGCATTAGTGCTGGTTATTTACCGTATTTTCTATTATAAAAAACAGTTTCCATCCGCCTCATAGCCTTTCATCGTTATTAATTGCTGTTCAGCCGATGCCTTTTCCGTCTGTCTAAAAATTAGCTAGCTACTGCTTATTAGATTACTTTTGTATCGTAAAAAGCGTTCTAATAATATACTCATGAAATACCTATTTTCTTTATTCCTATTTGTTGCTGCTCTAAGTGTTCAAGCCCAAGAGCCTGCTCAATGGGATTTAAAATCCTGTGTGGAATATGCCATTCAGCACAATATATCTGTACAACAAGCCGATGTTGCTGCTAGATTAGCAAAATTACAGGCCGATTTAGCCAGTTCTAACAGACTTCCCACCATTAACGGAACCACGGGTATGGGTATGAGGTTTGGTAGATCTATCGACCCTACCACAAATGGGTTTTCTAGCACTCAATTTTTATACAACAATTTTGGGTTGAATGGAGGCGTGCAATTGTACAATGCAGGTAAATTAAAAAATAATGCAGAAGCAACTAGTTTAAGTTGGTATGCAAGTGAAACAGATAAGCTTACCATTGCCAATGATATTTCAATGAATGTAGCCACCTTTTATTTGCAAATCTTATCTGCGATTGAGCAATCTGAAATTGCAAAAATTCAAATTCAGCAAACTAAAGAGCAATTGGCTGCCACGGGTAAAAGAGTGGAAGTAGGCTTGTTGCCTGAATTAAATTTGCTTGAATTAGAAACTCAATTAGCCAATGACAGCAGTAATTACATCAATGCTATCTCATCGGTACAACAAAGCAAATTAAATATGATGGCCTTGCTAAATTTAGATGCGGCCAAACCATTTGAAATTGTAGCACAACCTGTAGATCAAATTAAATTACAAACCTTTGCCGATTTGCAACCGGATTATGTATTTAATGTAGCTACACAAAACATGCCCAATGTAAAAGCAGCATCACTTAGAGTTCAGGCTGCTGAAAAAAACAGTTTGGCAGCCAAGGCAGGATTTTATCCTACTTTAAGTTTTGGCTACAACTTAACGTCTAACTTTTCTAACCAATCTAAGGATTGGGCCAATGTTTGGAATGGTTGGAATACACAAGTGAATAATAACTTTGGTCAAAACCTTGGATTTCAAATGTCAATTCCTCTTTTCAATGGTAATCAATCAAAATTAAATTACCGACAATCAAAACTTAATTTAAGTAATGTAAAGCTTCAGGCGGATAACACACAACTTAAATTAAAGCAGGATATTTATTCTGCCTACACGAATGCGATTGTGGCGTATAATAAATTAAATGCAGCTCAAAAAGCATTAATCTCTTCCGAAAAAACCTATCAGTTCGCCACCAAGCGTTATGAGTTGGGTTTATTAGGCACCATTGAATTATTAAGCAATCAAAATAATTATTTAAAAGCAAAAGTGAATTTCAAGACAGCTCAGTATGAGTATGTATTTAGAATTAAACTTTTAGAATTTTATAAAGGAGAAGCATTAACATTATAGTCGTAATAAATAAATAAAAATGAATAAGAAATTAATTTGGATACTGGTTGGGTTAGTCGCAGTGATTGCCTTATTAGTAGGTTTAAAAAAAGCAGGTGTAATTGGAAAAGAAGAAGGACTTGAAGTGACTTCTGAAAAAGTTCAATTAAAAACCATTACCGAATCGGTAAATGCAAGTGGTAAAGTATATCCTGAAATTGAAGTTAAAGTAAGCCCAGACATCTCTGGTGAGATTGTAAACTTATATGTAGAAGAAGGAGACAAGGTAACCAAAGGGCAAGTGTTGGCTAAAATTTATGCCGATATCTATTCTTCTCAAAGAGACCAAGTTACTGCCAGTGTTAACCAAGTGAAAGCTCAATATGAGAATGTGAAAGCCGCTTTAAGTGGTATGAAAACTTCTTATGAAAATACGAAGGCTAGCTACGAGCGTTACAAAAAATTATTTGCCGAAAAAATTGTGTCAAGAAGCGAATTCGAGCAAACCGAACAGGCGTATCGTTCTGCTGAATCTGCCTACAATTCTGCCAAAGAAACTATTAAAAGCGGTGCAGCGCAAATACAAGGTGCGAATGCGCAATTGGCTAGAGCTGAAAAAGATTTAGCGCGTACCATTATTACATGCCCAATGGATGGCATTGTAAGTTTAATGAATGTAAAAAAAGGAGAGCGTGTGGTGGGTACAGCTCAAATGACAGGTACCGAAATGATGCGCGTTGCTGATATGAAAAGTATTGAAGTGAGAGTGGATGTGGGAGAGAATGATATCACTAAAGTTAAAATAGGCGATACAGCATTAGTGGAAGTGGATGCCTATAACAACAGAAAATTTAAAGGGGTAGTGTATAAAATTGCCAATCCAATCACCTCTACTGCTACTGGGCTTGCTGCTACAACTGAAGTGGCTAATTACAAAGTACATATTAGATTGCTACCTGATGGTTATACTGATTTAGTGAAGGACAATAATATTTTTCCTTTTAGACCAGGTATGACTGCAAGCGCAGATATTCAAACTAAGTCAAAGGTGAATGTAATTGCTGTAGCATTAAACGCGGTAACAACTAGAGACAAAGACGGAGAAGGAAAAGATACGAAGGTTTCTACTACTAAGACAGATGATAAGGCAGCGCCTAAAGCGGACAATACAGATGATTTAACAGAAGTAGTATTTGTTTTACAAAAAGACAACAAGGTAAAAATGGTTAAAGTTAAAACCGACATTCAAGACCTCAACTATATTGAAGTAGCTGGATTAAAAGTAGGTGAAGAAGTAATTACGGGTCCATATAGCGTTGTTGGAAAAACCTTGAAAGAAGGAACACTCGTTAAAATAGTGACTAAAGAGAAGCTTTTTGAAGAGAAAAAATAAAAGCCAACTAAGTATAAAAAAGGGGTGCATTTTAAAAATGCACCCCTTTTTTGTTGAGTTTCGTATGTTTGCATTATGGAACCTAAAAAAATAGGCATTATAGGTAGTGGAAGCTGGGCTACAGCCATTGCTAAAATTGTCACTGACAACCATCAAACTATCAATTGGTGGATACGCCAAGCGGCCAATATTGACTATTTTGCAAAAAGACATCACAATCCTCATTACCTAAGGAATACCTATTTTGATGTTTCAAAAATCAATTTTTTATCAGAAGTTAAGCAGTTAATTGAGCAATCAGATATCATCATCATTGCAGTTCCTTCCATTCATATTGAAGCTTCTTTGACTGGTATAAATGAAAGCATGCTTAAGGGAAAGCAAATTATTTCTGCTGTTAAGGGGGTGATGCCTAAACACAATATTTTATTACACGAATATTTAAAAAAAGAATTCAATTTTCCACTTGAACAATACTTCACTTTATTAGGGCCAAGTCACGCCGAGGAAGTAGCGGCAGAACAATTGTCTTATTTAACTTTTTCAGGCCTTGACTTAAAAGCTACAGAAACCATTGCCCAATGTTTTGAAACCGAATACATTAATGTTAGAGTTAACAACGATGTGATTGGTGTACAATATGCGGGCGTAGCAAAAAATATTTATGCATTGGGGGCAGGTATTGCCCATGGATTAGAGTATGGCGATAATTTTTTAAGTGTTTTTATTGCTAATGCAGCCAACGAGATGCAACAATTGCTAAAGTCTATCAAGCAGCCAGGGAAAGTGGATCTTGTTAATTATGACAGTTCGGTGTATTTAGGCGACTTATTGGTTACCTGTTATTCATTACACAGCAGAAATAGAACCTTTGGAAATATGATAGGTAAAGGGTATTCGGTTCGTGCGGCAGAATTAGAATTGAATATGGTGGCCGAAGGATACAATGCCAGTAAATGTATTATGGCCATCAATAAAAATAATCAAGTGTCATTGCCTATTATTACGGCCATTTATGAAATTCTTTGGGAAGGCCATGACCCAGCAGAAGCATTCAAGAAGATAGAAATGATTTTAGTGTAGGAGTAATTGGTATTATGCTTGATCTTTTGACCAAAAAAAATCACTGGCGATTCCATCTGCAAAGAATTTTGCTTCCTTAGTTAATGCATAACCCATTTCAGTTTTTTGAATTTGTTTATTTTGCTCATATGTTGTTGCAATTAATCTTACATGGGCCTCATATTTTTCTCCAAACTCATTTTTTATTTTAGTGAATGAGAATCCTTCCATTTGTCTTAGCGAAATCATCATGTATTCATTGAACTTAGTAGCAACATCAAGTGTTTCTATTTCAAAAGGAATGGTATTGTTTTTGATGGATTGCAAATAAAGCTGATTATTGGCTACATTCCATTGCCTAGTGTGCATGTTAAATGAATGGGCGGAAGGGCCCAGGCCCAAGTAAGGTACTCCATTCCAATAATTGCTATTGTGCTTGCTTCTGTAATTGGGTCTAGAAAAATTAGAAATTTCATAGTGCTCCCAGCCTGCGTTATTTAGTGTTGCTACAATATATTCAAACTGTCTTGCTTGATGCGCTGCATCTACATCCTGCATACTCTTTTTTTGAATCATCGTATGCAAAGCCGTTTTCTCTTCTACCGTTAAAGCGTAACAGGAGATATGTGGTAGGCCATAGTTCAATAAAATGGCAAGATCCTCGGCTAGGTCTTGATCACTTAAATGGGGTGTTCCATAAATTAAATCTGCACTCATGTTGGAAAAGCCTGCAGTTTTCGCATTTAGAATGGCTTGATGTGCTTGTTCCGCATTATGGGCTCGATTCATCCAAGCTAAGGAATGCGCTTGAAAACTTTGAATGCCAATGCTTAAACGGTTGATACCTATTTCCAACCAATCCTGCGCTTGGGTTGCCGATAAGTCGTCGGGGTTGGCTTCTAATGTAAATTCTAATTCACTGGATAAGTCAAATGTGTCTTTTATTTTATTGTAAATAGTTTGAAGGGCTTCCTTGCTTAGCAGTGAGGGAGTACCTCCACCAAAATACAAGGTCTCTACTTTCCCAGTTAGGTAGTTTTGTTGTAGCTCAATTTCTTTTAGCAGGGCTTCAGTAAATTCATGGATGTACTTGGTTTGCGTAGAAAAATGAAAATTACAATAATGACAGGC
>CAINFN010000052.1 GCA_903848125.1 uncultured Bacteroidota bacterium | reverse complement strand
TTATTTCATATGACTTTTAGTTTCTAATAAACATACATATCACTGCGTGAGGAAAATACCCCTTCAAATCGACTGAAATCGGTCGTTTTCCGTTTTTCCAAAACATAACGCATTACAAATCAATGCCTTCATTTTCTCAAAAAATCTTCATAACCCTGAGGTCCCGGGTTCGAATCCCGGTCTCGCTACATGAATATCAAGGACTTACGTTAAATCGTGGGTCCTTTGTTGTGTGAGGAATTTTATACAGCTTTGCTGAATGTTTGTTTTTGATGTGTGGCAGATAATAATTTAATGTCAAAAGCTTTACAAACATTGCGAATAAAATGCTTACCAAGAGGGGTAACTATTAATCCTTTTTCATCCCATTGTACAAAAGCATCTTTTGCTAATTCTGATAATACAGGGAAAGAATATTTTTTCAACAAAGGCAAATCTTTCTCAATAAAATTTGCTTTCCCTAAACAAGCCACATCTAAAATATATTGACGCATGGATTGATCTTCATCATTCAAGAAATAGCCTTTCGTAATGGCTAGTGCTCCTTTTTCTACTTCTTCATAATACTCATGAATTGTTTTTTTGTTTTGAGCGAATCCGTAATAGATATCACTGATACTAGAAACGCCTAAGCCTAATAACATACCTGTTTGTTGCACCGTATAGCCCATAAAATTACGATGTAAGGTTCCCTTTTCTCTTGCACGTACCATTAAATCAGAGGGTAGTGCAAAATGGTCCATGCCTATATCAACATATCCAGCTTCTGTAAACATTTTTGTACCTAATTGATACAATTGCATTTTAGCTTCAGGGGTTGGCAAATCGGTCTCGTCGAATAATCTTTGAGCCTTACTCGTCCATGGTACATGCGCATAACTATAAAATGCAATTCGATCAGGTTTTATAGACAATGCATCATTGATTGTTTTTTGTATACGTTCTATATTTTGTAGTGGAAGTCCGTAGACTAAATCTAGGTTAACCGACTCGTATCCTATTGCTCTTGCCCATTGTACGACACGTACCACATTTTCATGCGGTTGTTGTCGGTTAATGACTTCTTGTACTTCTGGATTGCTGTCTTGCATACCATAACTTACTCTATTAAACCCCAGATCAAATAGAGTTTGTAAATGTTCTTGGGTAGTATTATTGGGATGTCCCTCGAAACTAAATTCATGTTTCTTGGGAATAATAGCATCTTTAAAAACGGTTGTGAAAATCTTTTTTAAATTTTCTGGCGAGAAGAAGGTAGGCGTACCGCCCCCAATATGTAATTCGCTAATTACAGGGTTGGTTCCCATTAAAGTTCGATAGTTATCCCATTCCTTTAAAATCACTTTCAAATACTCTTCCTCAACACTATGGTTGGTGGTAATTTTTTTATTACACCCACAAAAAGTACACAACTTTTCACAAAATGGCAAGTGCAAATACAAACTTATTCCTGCATTTTCATTACACTCATTAAAGCGCTTTGTAAATAAAGTTTGCCATTTATTGGTATCAATAGTTTCGTCCCAATAAGGTACTGTTGGGTAACTGGTATATCTAGGAATGGGTACGTTGTATTTATTTAATAATTCGGAACTTACTTGCATAAAATGAGTTTATAGTAATGATTGAATACTTTCTTCCGCTGCTTCAATAGTTGCATCTAAGTCTGCATAGGTGAGAGCATCATTTAAAAACCAACTTTCAAATGCAGAGGGCGGTAAATAAATTCCGCGTTCTAACATTTTATGAAAAAATTGGTTAAATAAATTATTGTTGGCTGCTGCTGCAGTTTCAAAATTGGTTACTGGCACTGCACTAAAATGTAAACTAATCATAGAGCCCATTTGATTGATTACAAATGGCACACCTACTTTTGTAAAAACTTTTGATAATCCTTCTTTTAAATAGATGGTTTTCTTTTCTAATGAATTATAATGATCTCCATTTTTTAACAAGGACAATAGGGTATATCCAGCGCGCATTGCAATGGGGTTACCACTTAACGTTCCTGCCTGATACACATTGCCCAAGGGTGCAATATGTGACATAATTTCAAGTCGACCTCCAAAGGCACCCACTGGCATGCCACCCCCAATTACTTTGCCATAAGTAACCAAGTCGGCTTTAATGTTTAAAAGCTCCTGTGCACCACCTTTCGCTAATCTAAATCCTGTCATGACTTCATCAAAAATTAATAACATTTCTTCTTCATCACAAATTATTCTCAATGCTTCTAAGAATCCTTCATTAGGTAAAATACAACCCATATTTCCTACTACAGGTTCTACTATGATGGCTGCTATTTGATCTTTATTATCTGCAACTAATTTTTTGACAGCATCTAAATCATTGAATGCACAAGTTAAAGTATCCATGCTTACTCCTGCGGTTACACCAGGTACGGTTTGGATATTCAATGTAGCTAATCCACTTCCTGCTTTGACTAAAAAGCAATCTGCATGTCCATGATAGCATCCTTCAAATTTGATAAATTTATTTTTACCTGTAAAACCCCTTGCCAAACGAATGGCACTCATACATGCTTCTGTACCACTACTTACCATTCTTATTAAATCTACATTTGACGTCATTGATTTAATTAATTCAGCCATTTCAATTTCTAATAGGGTAGGTGCTCCATAGGAAGTTGAATATTCCACTTGTTTTTGGATGGCAGCTACAATTTCAGGATGAGCATGTCCTAGTATCATAGGCCCCCATGAAGCAATATAGTCGATATATTTATTACCATCTACATCAAATAAATATGCGCCCTTAGCCGAATGAATAAATACAGGGGCGCCACCTACACTTTTAAATGCACGTACAGGAGAGTTTACACCACCTGGGATTCCTTTTTGTGCTTGTTCAAATAAATGTTTGCTTTTTGTAAGTTGAAACATAAAATAGTATTATAAATATTAACCGTTGATTAGTTTAGCTGCATCTTTTGCAAAATAAGTTGCAATTAAGTCGGCCCCTGCACGTTTAATAGAAGTTAAACTTTCTATAATGGCTTTTTCCTCGTCTATCCAACCTTTTTCTGCAGCAGCTTTGATCATTGCATATTCACCACTCACATGGTAGGCGCTTACAGGTACCGTCACTGCATTTTTTATTTCTCGAATAATATCCAAATAGGCCATAGCAGGTTTTACCATTACGATATCTGCTCCTTCTTCAATATCCATTAAAGTTTCTTTAATAGCTTCGATGCGATTGGCGTAATTCATTTGATAGGTTTTTTTATCGCCAAATCCTGGTGCACTGTCTAATGCATTTCTAAATGGTCCATAAAAACAAGAAGCAAATTTTGCACTGTAACTCATGATTCCAACTCGAGTATAATTATTTTGTTCTAAAACTTTTCTTATTTCGCCTACTCTACCGTCCATCATATCGCTTGGTGCCATAAAATCAGCACCAGCTGCTGCATGACTTAGACTCATTTTAACTAAGGCTTCCACAGTTTCATCATTTATAATTTCACCATCTTTTACAATACCATCATGGCCGTAAGATGAATAGGGGTCTAATGCAACATCGGTCATTACAATCATTTCTGGTACAGCATCTTTAATGGCTTTAATACTTCTTTGCATGATACCATCTGGGTTCCATGCTTCTTTCCCTGTATTGTCTTTTAATGCCTCTGGAGATTTTATAAAAATTAAAACACTTTTAATGCCTAAAGCCCATAATGATTTCACCTCTTTTATGGTGTTATCCAACGAATAACGATAGTACCCCTTCATTGAACTAATTTCTGTTTTCAAATTAGTCCCATCTTCGATAAATAATGGAGCAATAAAGTCATTAGGCGTTAAGCTATTTTCTGCCACCATAGCGCGAATGGCAGGTGTCTGTCTTAAGATTCTATTTCTTCTTTGTAAGTACATATTTATATTTTTGAGTAATCAAAGTTTTTAATGGTATTGACAAATGCTTTTGCATGATCCACCGGTACATTAGGTAAGATCCCATGACCTAAATTTGCTACATAATTTTTCTTTCCAAAAGCACGTAACATATCTTCAGTTTCTTTTACAATGGTTGGTATCGGAGACAATAGTTTTGCAGGATCAAAATTTCCTTGTAAAGTAGTCTTGTTTCCAGCTAATTTTCTGGCCATAGGTGCTGTAATGCACCAATCAATACCTAAACCAGCCGCACCTGTTTGGCTCATAGCTTCCAATGAATGCCAAGCACCTTTTGCAAAAATGATAGTAGGTGCTTTGTCTTTAACTGCCGTAACAATTTGTCGAATGTATTGCAAAGAAAATACTTCAAAATCTGCAGGGCTTAATAAACCACCCCAACTATCAAAAATTTGAACTGTATCGGCGCCGGCTTCAATTTGTGCAGTCAAATAACCAATGGTGGTATCTGTAATCATTTGTAATAACTGATGTGCCAATTCTGGTTGTGTGTAACAAAATGCTTTTGCCTCTTCAAATGTTTTACTTCCTTTTCCTTGCACCATATAACATAATAATGTCCATGGTGCACCTGCAAATCCAATCAATGGTACACGGCCATTAAGTTGTTGTTTAATTAACTTAATAGCATCCATTACATAACCTAAGGTTTCTTGAATTTCTGGGACACGAATTCTATTTAAATCGGCTTTTACTTTAATTGGGTCGGGTAAAAAGGGGCCTTTGGATTCTATTAATTGCACTTCCAATCCCATGGCTTGTGGGACTACTAAAATATCTGAAAATAAAATAGCAGCATCAACGCCAACAATATCCACAGGTTGAATGGTTATTTCTGCAGCCAATGCAGGTGTTTGGCATCTTTCAAAAAAGCCATATTTCTCTCTAATCTTTATATATTCAGGTAAATATCTTCCTGCCTGACGCATCATCCATACTGGAACGCGTTCTACCTCTTCTCCTTTTAAGGCTCTTAATAATAAATCGTTTTTTAGTGACATATATTTTGATAATAATTAATAATAGTGTTAAATAATTCAGATTGGCTTGTTCCATCTGAAACAATTGATTCATTGTTTGTTCTTTTATAAATTGCTTCAGAAGTAGTTTGACCTATAGCAAATAATTTTACTTGCGCCCCGATGGAATAGTGATCAAAAAAACTATTTACTGCACTAGGGCTCAGAAAAATAATCGCATCATATTGTTTATCAATTTCTTGATATTTCGCTATTGTAGTATATGCTACTAATTCTTTTACTGAGAAGTCCTGGTTTTCTAAATAATTAGGTAAGTTGGCCAGCCTTTGATTGCTGCCAACAAAAGTTATTATGTTGGATTTAGGGACGTTGGATGCAATTGCTTTTGCTAATTCCAAACTATTCTTAGCTGTAAACTGTATTAATTTGCCCCAACCTAAATCAACTAATGCTTTTTCAGTCTGCCCTTTCATGCATGCAATACTCCAATTAGGAATTATTGTCATATTTTCTCTTAACCAATTAACGGCTATCTGACTTGTAACAACAACAAAAGCATTTTGATTTACAAGTTGCTGTAATGCATCTATCGATTCTTCGTCTACTGAAAGATTTGTTTCTATAAAAGGTATTATATCAAAAATCAAGTGACTTGGGAGTTTCTCTATAATTCCCTTTTCAATTGATTGACCAGTAAATAATATTTGAATTGGGTTATGCACCTTGTTTAATTTTTTCTAT
>CAINFN010000051.1 GCA_903848125.1 uncultured Bacteroidota bacterium | reverse complement strand
TGAAAAGCAACAGATTGTGGGTGACTCATGGGGGACAAAGATAAAAAACCTAGGGGGAACCCGGAAATCTTAAAATATACTTAAAGCTGCTATATATTTCCCATTTTGGCTAGATTCATTTAAGTTTGCAACTACTAAAATTGTCAAAATGGACTTCAAAAAAATTAATAATTGGACGGGTTGGATCGTAACCCTAATTGCCTGCACTGCCTATGTAATGACTACGGAAGCAACGGGTAGTTTTTGGGATTGCGGAGAATTTATCAGCAGTGCCTATAAATTACAAATTCCTCACCCTCCTGGAGCCCCTATGTTTGTTTTATTAGGCCGCTTGTTTATCATCTTTTTTGGTGACAATCCATTAACAGCTGCTAAGGCAGTTAATACGATGAGTGCTTTGGCAAGTGGGTTTACTATTTTGTTTTTGTTTTGGACCATCACCCATTTTGCTAAAAGATTGATTGAAAAACAAACTGGTGAAGCATTAACTAACTATCAAATTATTTTAATTATGGGCGCCGGTATTGTAGGTGCTTTGGCGTATACATTTAGTGATACCGCTTGGTACAGTGCAGTAGAAGGTGAGGTGTATGCACTAAGTTCTTTCTTTACTGCTTTGGTATTTTGGGCAATTTTAAAATGGGAACATCAAGCCGATGAGCCAGGTGCAGACAAGTGGATCATTTTTATATTTTATTTAATGGGTATCTCTATTGGAGTCCATCTATTGAATATTTTAACCATTCCTGCTATTGTGATGGTGTATTATTTTAGACAATACAAGCCAAGTTTTAAAGGAGGCTTAATTGCTTTTTTTATTGGCGTCATTATCACAGGTTTTGTTCAAGTTTTTTTAATACAGTATACTATTAAATGGGCGGGCGCATTTGACATCAGTTTTGTCAACTCAATGGGATTGCCTTTCTTTAGTGGTTTTATCTTCTTTTTTGTTTTGGTGGCAGTACTACTCACATTAGGCATTTTGTATGCCAATAAAAAAGGGTTTTACTTTTTAAAATTAGGCATTTGGTCTGTGGTGTTTTTCTTATTAGGCTATACCAGTTATTTGACCACCATGATTCGTTCAAATGCAGATCCTTCTGTAGATATGTACAATGTGGACAATCCAGTAACCTTAATGGGTTACTTAGGCAGAGAGCAATATGGAGATTGGCCAATTGTATTTGGTCCAGATTATGTTGATAAAGTAGAAAATGTAGAAAATGGAGACCAATATGTAAAATCAAAATCTACTTACGAGATTGCAGGAAAAAATTACAAGAGAGATTGGACTTCTGCACCTTCTGCACATTTATTTCCTAGGATGTGGGATTCGGACAATGACAGAGGCCAGATGGATAGTTTCAAAGCCTTTGCTGGCGTAGAAGACGGTACACCGCCAACTTTAAGAGACAATATTAAGTACTTTACTAATTACCAGTTCGGATTCATGTACCTGCGTTATTTTTTATGGAATTTTGCAGGTAAGCAGAACGATTTACAAGGGTTTGGAAATGTAAGAGATGGTAACTTTTCTACTGGTATTTCTTTTATAGATAATTTCATTTTTGGTGATCAATCAAAATTGCCCGATTCCATTAAGCAGGCCAATAAGGCGCACAATAGTTTGTATATGTTCCCTTTACTATTAGGGATTATTGGATTTATATTTCAATACCAAAGAAATAAGAAAGACTTGATCGTTACTGGCTTGTTGTTCTTTTTCACAGGTATTGCCATTGTAATGTATTTGAACCAACAAAGTTTGCAACCACGTGAACGTGACTATGCGTATGTAGGTTCATTTTATGTATTTACCATTTGGATTGGACTAGGTGTAATGCAAGTCGCTTTTTGGATTGAAAAATTTATGTCCAAAAAATCAGCGGCTATTGTTGCTACTGTGGTGACCTTTTTAGCGGTGCCAGCTTTAATGGCGCAACAAGAATGGAATGACCATGATAGGAGTCAAAAAACTTTGCCAAGAGATTTAGCGCGTAACTATTTAGAAAGTTGTCCTCCCAATGCTATTTTATTTTCATTTGGAGACAATGATACTTACCCATTATGGTATGCGCAAGAGGTAGAAGGTATCAGACCCGATGTGCGTGTGGTAGTCAATAGCTTATTAGGTTCAGATTGGTACATGAAAGAACTAAGATATAAGGTAAATAAGAGTGATAAATTTGATGTGATATTTACCGAAGACCAAGTATTAGGAAGCAAATTAAATGTGGCCTATTACAATGCAGTGCCTGAATATGGAGAAGCTAGTTATCATAATTTAGATTCTGTTTTAAGGTATGTAGTGGCAGATCCTTCGGGTAAATACCAGGCCTCTACACAAGATGGCCCTGTAAATATATTCCCAACTCATAAGTTTAAAGTACCTGTAAACAAAGAATTTGCTTTGGCATCAGGCATTGCTAAACCAACCGATAAAATTGTCAATGAATTATTAATAGATTTTAATCCTAAAAGACAATATCTATTGAAAAACGAGTTGGCTATTTATGCCATCATTGCTACTTCTCAATTTAAAAGACCTATTTGTTTTACCTCCACGCAAGAGTTAAAGGAATTGGGCTTGGAAAAATATGTTCGTCAAACAGGCATGTCTTACCAGCTAGTTCCAGTGGAAGGTGGGGGTGTTGATGCCGCTAGTTCCTACAAGAATGTCATGACTAAATTTACTTTTGGTAATGCAAAAAATCCAACTGTATACTATGATGAAGAAAACAGAAGACATTTGAATTCAATTCGATTGGCAGTGGCTCAAATTGCTCAAGCATTGGTAGCTGAAGGAAAGATGGATAGTGCAAGACAAGTATTGAGAAAAATAGATAGTGAAACAAGTGAGCAAAGTTTCCCTTATGGCATGACTTCAAATAGGGGCAATCAGCATAATTACTTCTCGTATTTATTTTTACAGGCTTGTTATGCTTCTGGCGAGTTGAATCTTGCTAAAAAAGTGAGTGCGTCTGTGATGAAAGATTTAAAACAAGAAGTAGCGTATTATAAATCATTGGGAGATTCAATGAGTGATGACCAGTTTCAACAAGGGATAGAAAATGCTTACCAAAATAAGCCAACCAATTTAAATAACAAGCAAGCCTCTTTCATACAAGATGCTTTAACCAGTTATCAATTGATGCAAGCACTTACTAAAATGGAGCAGGACTTCGCACCTAAGAAGTAATAATTAGTATTTTATAATAGTACATGCAGGGGTGCTTACAAGCGCTCCTGCATTTTTTTACAATAAAGTAACTAGTGTTTCTACTACTTGATCAATTTCAGCCTTGGTATTGTGTTTTGAAAAAGAAAAGCGGACTGTAACTGCTTGGCTATCTTTATTTAATGCTTGGATAACATGGGAGCCTTGTTGCGCGCCACTAGAACAGGCACTTCCTCCACTTGCACAAATATGATGAATATCCAAATTAAATAAGATCATTTCGGTCTTTTCAGACTTTGTAAAATTCACGCTCAGTAAAGTATATAAAGCGTTTCCAAAAGGGTC
>CAINFN010000050.1 GCA_903848125.1 uncultured Bacteroidota bacterium | reverse complement strand
GAATTCCTGTTAAAATAGCCATCAACAATCAAGCTGCTTTCAAAAATAAATTGAGAGCAGGGATGAGTGTATTTATCACCGTTGACAAATAGTTTGAATGGCAGCGCTTAAAGGTTTAGCAAGAACCATCATTGTAATTACGACTGTATCAGCTGCTATTATGGAGCTGATAGATACTTCTATTGTGAATGTTGCCTTAAACGACATTTCGGGAAGTTTGGGCGTAAGCATTGAAGATGTGAGTTGGGTAATTACTGCTTATGCGATTGCCAATGTAATCATCATACCACTAACAGGATTTTTAGCCGAATACTTTGGTCGTAAAAATTATTACATCGTCTCGATGATTATTTTTACAGCTGCCTCCTATTTATGCGGACAATCAGATAGTTTAATTGAATTAATTATTTGGCGATTTGTCCAAGGTATTGGGGGCGGTGCATTATTGTCTACTTCGCAAGCCATTTTATTTGATGCCTTTGAGCCCAAGGACAGACCCATGGCAGCAGGCCTATTTGGTATGGGTATAGTACTAGGTCCAACCTTAGGTCCAACCTTAGGCGGTTGGATCATTGAACACAATAGCTGGCCTTTAATTTTCATGATCAATATTCCTATTGGTATTATAGCAACTTTTTTATCCTTCACTTTTATTGACAAAAAAGAAGGGGAGGGCAAGGGCAAGGATGCCATAAAGATTGATTATACGGGCATTATGCTGCTCATGGCAGGCATTGGATGTCTGCAATATGTTTTGGAAAGAGGGGAATCTGAAGAGTGGTTTAATAGTGAAACCATCCGTTATTGCTCTGGAATAGCGGTAATAGGGCTTATTTCTTTTGTATTGTATGAATTAAACATCAAGCAACCTGCAGTGAATTTGCGGGTCTTAAAAAATAGAAATTTAGCCTTTACCACCATCTTTACATTTGTGGCAGGTTTTGGTTTATTTACTTCGGTATTTGTCTATCCAGTATTAGCACAAAGAATTATGGGCTATACTGCTTTTGAAACAGGTATTTCCTTATTGCCTCCTACTTTAGCAGGGGTTATTATGATGCCCATTATAGGTAAATTAATGAGCAAAGGAGTATCCCCTATACCCTTTGTGATTGTAGGATTTAGCTTGTTTGCCGTCTATGCTTTTTATAGTGCAGCCATGCCTTTGGATGCTGGGAAATGGGATTTTTTCTGGCCTTTATTAATTAGAGCTTTTGGAATTTCATTAAGTCAACTACCATTGATTAATCAAGCCGTAGTGGGTTTGGCTCCTAAGGATTATGCAGCGGGCATTTCCTTAAACAATATGATACGTCAATTGGGTGGCGCCTTTGGAATTGCCATGGCCAATAATTATGTAGCTAAACAGTACTTTCAACACCGTACTAATCTAATTGCACATATGCCTTCAGATGGGGCAGCTTGGCAGGAAAGGGTAACAGCAGTAACACAAGGCATTGCTTCTAAAACAGGTGATTTGTCAGGTGCTAAACAAACTGCCTTAAAAATGATTGATATGTCGGTGGATAGGCAAGCCTATTATTTATCTTATTTAGATACATTTAGGTTAGTGGGTATTTTCTTTTTAGTGGTTATTCCACTTGTGTTTTTTCTTAGAACAAGTAAAAAAATGGATAAAGCTGCCGCAGAAGCTGCCGCGGAAGCGCATTAAAAATATAAAGTTGTTACACTTTAAAGTAAACGAGTTATGAAAAAAATAATTTTATTGTTGTTGGTTGTAATTTACAATCCTTCTTTTTCGCAAAATTTAATAAATAGCGAACTTAAAAATTTATTAAATCAATCTTTAACGTATTTCCCAAAAGTAAAGGAAGTAGAACAATCGGTTCAATTGGCCCAAGATAAATTGGCCTTAACGGAGTTAAATAAATATCCCGATCTCACTATAGATGCAAGTTATGCGTACATGCAACCAAAAATTGAAGTTCCCTTTGGCGATAAAACTTTTCAATTTGCACCAGAACATAATGTTTCAGGGGCTTTGAATGGTAGTTATACTTTATTTGATTTTGGCCGCTTAGCCGCTAGTATTGAAAAAGCAAAATTAGAATTACAAACATCCAAACAGGTGGCAAAACAATTAGAACATAGTTTGTTTTTTCAAATAAGCCAATTGTATTATCAAATCATTTATGCAAAAAAAGCCATTAACATACAAAATGAAGTAGTTGCCTTGTTGACCGAAAATAAAACTGTAGTGGAAGCGCAATTGAAAAATGGCAATGCCATCCAATTAGACCTGTTGACCATTCAGTCTAAGATTGACAATGAAAACAATCGTAAGATAGATTTGGAAACCAACTTGAAAAAATTATTAAACCTGTTAAAATATGCAACAGGGGTGAACAATATTCAAGAAGGTCAATTGACCATCGCGCTAAAGAATTATAATTTTGACGAAGCCTTACAAATGGCCATACAAAACAATCCAAGCTTGGCTATTGCTAAAAGCAAAGTAAATGTAGCCAAAGCAGAGGTAGCCATTGCTAAATTAAATGAGCTTCCATTCATAGGTTTAAAAGCCAGTGTAGGTTCTAGAAATGGTTATTTACCACAGATCAATGACCCTCGTTTTAATTACAATGCGGGAATTGGTTTTTCAGTACCCTTATTTAATGGAGGTAAAACAAAACAACAGGTTAAAATACAAGAAAGAGCAGTAGCACTTAATGAAACTGGAGTGGCTGCTCAATTGCACGATTTTGAAAAAGACATTCAAGCAGCTTTGATAGATATTAAAAGCAACGAAAGCAGAATAAAAAATGCAGCTTCTCAAATTGAGCAAGCCGCATTGGCGCAAAAGTTAAGTGTAAGTAAATTAAAAAACGGGACCACTACCCCTATTGAAATTACTTCTACCAATGCCGACTACCAAAGAGCTTTATTGAATCAATTACAATATCAATTTCAACTTTGTAATGCGCAGTTAGAATTGATTAAATTAATGGGCGTTGAATTAATGGATTAAAAATCTGCATAATCACGTGCACTCATCAATACTGTTTCGCTCTTATTCACTGATTTTAAATAGGCTGGGTCTACCACTATTTTTTCCCAAACTGGGTCATTAAAAAATGCTTTCCAACGCTCATTGCGCTCATCCATATTGTTAAAGCTAGTCATATAAATTAAGTTAGGCATTCTACTCCCTGCAATTACTTTTGAATAAAAAACAGGATTAAAGTTGAGTCGGTCAAACATTTCTATTTCCCCACCTTCATTAAACATATGCACCTTTCTTAAATGCATATCCTCGGTAGGGCTTTCATAACTTCTGTACTCATATAAACGACTACTTGATTTAGTTAGATTGGTTTTGGTTACATAGTTAGGTTGAAACTTAAAGGCTCTTGTTATGATTTTTTCAAATCTGTTGTAGGGCAAACTACTATCCCTATTTTCTAGATGAATCAATGGATCATCACCCATGGGGTCCAATGTTTCAATTTTTTGATCTAAGGCATCTAATTCATTGATTGATTTAAGTGGTATCCAAACAAATAGTCGTTTATCAACCGCTGTATCATTGTCAATGGGAGCAAAAACACCCACCTTAATAATTCCCTCATTATGTAAATAAGGCAGCAATGTATTTTTCAAATACCCATCTATACTAGCTACCTGATTTTTAGTAGCACAGTGAAATATTTGAATTACATAATAATCTCGAGTAATCGTCTTTGGTAGGTTTGCATAATTGGCGCTAAAAAATAAAAAACAAGAGATAAGAAACAATAATTTTCTCATAGAGGGTAAATTTTTGGGTAATAGGGTGGTCATCAAAAATAAGTGATTAGGATGTCTTAAAACAGATTAACCCTATTTTTTGCTTAAATGTAATAGATAGATTATATTTAATTCTAATTTAAAAGCTATGCAAAAAACTAAATCCGACTTAATTCCTTTTGTATTAATTACTTGTTTATTTTTTTTATGGGGCTTTGCGCACAATTTAGATCCAATTTTAATCCCCCATTTAAAAAAATCATTCACGTTAACTACTACTCAGTCGACTTTAGTAGATTCATCAGTTTTTGTTGCTTATTTTTTTATGGCTTTACCGGCAGGCTACATTATGAAAAGATGGGGCTATAAAACGGGTATTATTACAGGTTTATTGTTATTTGCATTTGGATCGTTTTTATTTGTTCCTGCTGCCAATCATCAATCTTACAATTATTTCTTAATCGCTTTATTTATCATCGCATGCGGATTAACTATTCTCGAAACAGCTGCTAATCCATATGCTTCATCTTTAGGTGATCCGGCTAGTTCTACTCAGAGATTAAACTTAGCACAATCCTTTAATGGATTGGCTGCTGCATTGGCGCCAGCAATTGGTGCAAGAATAATTTTAACGAAAGGCTATACTAGTGCCGAATTAAGCACCATGACTGCAGCTGCTCAAAAAGCAGCCTTGGCAGCCGAAGCCTATACGGTTAAAACACCCTATACCATTTTAGGTATTGTATTAATAATAGTAGCGTTTATGTTTTATCGCATCCATTTGCCAGACATCAGAGAAAAAAAGGAAAATGAAAATAAGCAATCACTATTTTCAACTTTTAGGCACAGTCATTTAACATGGGCAGTTATAGCACAATTTTTTTATGTAGGAGCGCAGGTTTGCGTGCTAAGTTTATTTATATTATATGCTACACAATCTGCACAAATTACCGAAATACAAGCCGCTGATTATTTAAGTATAGGTGGGTTTGCTTTTTTAGTGGGTAGGTTTTTAGGCACTGCACTTATGAAGTACTTTAAGCCTCAAAATTTACTTACTACTTATGCTATAATATGTGTGCTACTTTGCGCTGTGGCCATTTTTGGCAAAGGTATGATGACCATTTATGCCTTAATAGGAATTTGCTTTTTTATGTCAATTATGTTCCCTACTATTTTTTCTTTAGGGATTAAACAATTAGGTGCAGATACCGAAATGGCAAGTAGTTTAATTATAATGTCTATTGTTGGAGGGGCCATATTACCAAGAGTATTTGGGCTTATAAGTGATGCCGCAGGTAATATACAAATGGGCTATATCGTACCACTTATTTCATTTGCAGTAGTAGGCTATTTTGGCTGGAAAGGCAGTACTGTAAAAGAATAAATAGTTGGCTTATCCTATTAATGATAGTGCTGCTATAATTAGTCAATTATTTTATTTTTTTGCATCCATTGTTTCAATAAATTGGGCCAATACACTTCACTGGTAGTATTTTTCATGCCAAAACCATGACCTCCTTTTTCATACAAATAAATTTCTGCTGGAACTTTATTTAATTGCAGTTGCTGTAAATAAATAGTTGAATTGGCAACGGGCACAACTGCATCGTCTTTTGCATGTACTATAAAAGCAGGCGGTGACTGTTTATTTACATTTTCTTCATTGCTAAAATAATGAACCGCATCTTCACTTATTACTGGTCCAATTAAACTGTTTTTAGATCCTGCATGTCCAAAACTATTAAAGGAAATAACCGGGTAGATTAGGATTTGAAAATCGGGTCTTAGTGAAATATTTTCAACATTATTTATTTTAACATCTTCATAATGGGTAGCTAAACTAGCTGCCAAATGACCACCAGCTGAAAAACCCATAATCCCAATTTTTGTAGGATCTATACCCCAAGCAGCTGCGTTTAATCTACATAAATACATGGCTTGTTGAACATCTTGTAAAGGTGCAATAGATTTGTCAATTTGATTGTCGGAATTGGGGATGCGGTATTTTAATACCAAAGCGTTGATGCCAATGCTGTTAAAGAATACAGCTACATCTGATCCTTCATGGCTCGCAGCCAAAATGCCATATCCTCCACCTGGACAAATGATCACACAGGATCTTTTTTCACCATCCTTACTCACTCTATAATATTGATAAGCAGGTTCAGAAACTTTTTCAATTCTTAAGATACCATCTTTAACCGTAAAAGCTTCTTTATTCTCTTTCGATATATAGTTGGGTACAGTTTTGTATAATGGCTGGAATTGTGCCATAGTGGTATTGAAATTTAAAAAGGTAAATAAAATAAAAAAGACAACATTGATAATTTTACTTTTCATAAAAATTTATTTTGAACCTTGAATTAATAAGCTATAGAAATTGATACATTTTTGAAAGTCAGTCACCATCATTCGCTCATCTATACCATGATAGCCTTTTGCATTAGTGATAGGCGTAAAATTAATTACCCCATCACTTACTTCTCTATAATTTCTTGAATCTGTTGCACCCACCATCAACATGGGTGCTACGATTACGTCATCAACAATACTATTAATAACCATTTCCACTCTTTTAAAAGCCTTACTATTCATATCGGTGGTAGGAGAGGGTAAAGTACTATAATTATTATAGTAGGTGATTTTTATATTGGTATCGTTTACAGTTTTTTCAACAAAATTGTACACCTCTTTTTGAGTTTCACCTGGTAATATTCTGCTATTCACATAAGCGGTAGCAAAAGTAGGAATGACATTGTCTCTAACACCACTATTTATTATGGTAGGAACAATCGTAGTTCTTATTAATGCATTTGAAGTGGGTGTTTCTGATAAATTGTTAAGTACTTGCTTTTCAAAAAGCCATAAATTCGACAAAGCCATTTTTTTACCAAAGCCTTCGGTATAACTACTTACTCTTTCTAAATACGCTTTTATGGGTGGAATTAATTTAGCAGGCATTTGTTTTTCCCTTAATTGATACAAGCCTTTGCTAAGTATATCAATAGCGGTAGATGACGCTGGAATAGAAGAATGCCCTCCCGCTTTTTGTACTGTTAAAATTAAGGTGACATATCCTTTTTCACCCACCCCAATAGAGGCAATGGGTCTTTTAATATCTTTCATTTCTTCAGTTGAAATTTCACCACCTTCATCCACTACTAAATCAAATCTTTTATTTTTAGATTTAAAATATTTTACCACTGCACTAGCGCCTCTTCCACTGGATTCTTCATCTGCACCAAAACATAATAATATTGTTTGTTTGGGTTGAAATCCTTTAGCTAATTGTAATTCTGCGGCTTCTAAAATGCTAATCATACTTGACTTATCATCTAGTACGCCTCTTCCCCATATATATCCTTCTTTCACTTCTCCACCATAAGGAACCGCATGCCATAATTTAATAGCGGATGCTTCTACAGGCACTACATCATAATGCGCCATTAAAACCATTGGCAATAAGCTGGTATCTGTTCCTTTCCATTCATACACATAATTAAAGCTGTCTATAACTGTTCTTGGTAAATTTTTATGCACCAAGGGATATGATTTTTCTAAAAATTTACGATACGAAAAAAAGGTAGCAGTATCAAATTCATAGGCATCATTAGGCGTTTCTGTTTTAATTTGAATGGCTTGGCTCATATGTGCTATAGCCTCTGCTGGCAAAGGCGCTAATACACTACTCTTTTGGTGTGCGCCAGGGGCATTAGATATGGTTTTAGTTAAAACAACAACAGCCATAATTAATACGACTGCCCCAATCAATACAAAAACTTTTTTCATAGAAATGATGTTTAATAATACACTGTAATATACGCAAACTCGTTTATAAAATAAAAATGCCCCTAGTTAAATACTAGGGGCATTTTTAAAGGAACTTAAATGATTCTAAGGTTGAAAACCTCTACGCTTATTCATTTCAAAGCGAACTTTATTTAAAAACTCTCTTTCTATTTTTAAGGCCTTATTCACTCTTTCTTCTGATTTTAAAACTGGTTTTAAATCAGTTTTATATTTCTTCCTGGCATTTAAAATAGATTCTTGTAATAAAATTTCGTCCTCAGATTTTGATTTTAAAATGTCTTTCATCACATTCTTATGCGCTTCATATACTGGCCAAAAAGCCTCCGCTTCCGAGGTGGTTAAAGCTAATTTTTCGGTAATAAATTGAATTTTAAATAATTCAATACGCTCTTTACGTTCTTTATTTGGACCTCCTCTCATTCGAGGGCCTGGGCGGCTGCCTTCCAATTGTTCATCTTCTGGTGGAGGCGGCGGTCTTCTTTGTGGATTAGGTTGAGCATACCCACTAAATAGAAGACATGCAAATAAACTACTCAATATCAGTTTTTTCATAAAATGATTTAAAATAAATTATTGTATTATGGCTTTTTGTATATTCTGAATTTCTATTTCTTCCAAATTTTCTAGCGATGCATTTTCTTTATTAATAACAAGGTCTAAATCAATTTCGGCAATGGACTCGTTGTTGTTAACATAATTGATGATTTCTTCATTAGGAATTTCTTGTAAAGATATCTGTTCGCTCACGGCTTTTTTAGTAGAGGGGGTGTTGTATAAATAAGTACCACCAAGTATCAAAATAAAAGTAGCAGCCACAGCTATTTTAGCATAGGGGTTTAGAAATATTATTTTAAGGATCGAATTTTTGGGCTTATTGTTTTCTAACTGAATACGCTTATTCATCTTTTCTGGGAAAGATTCAAAATAATTAAATGGCGCATCGGTATTGGTTAAATTGAAGCGATTCAATTGATCTTTTTTTACAATAGATTCAACCCATTCCTGGTCCTGTTGTAGTGATTCCCTTTCCATTGGTAAGCTCATAGTTTTTATTTGATGGTCAATTGCCTTCTAAGTTTAAAGCTTTTTGACAAATTTTTCGATTTTTTTCACGGCCTGATGAAAATTCGCCTTTGCACCCCCCACGGTAGTACCCATTATTCCCGCAATTTTTTCATAATCATAGTTGTCAAAATACCTTAACATGAACACAATTCTTTGTTTTTCAGGCAGTTGTTTAATAGCACTGTCTAAAGCAATTTGAATTTCGGTACTTTTAGGTTCATCGCTGCTGCCAGATGCGTTTTCATAGGTATTTAAATCATCATTTGACAGTTTCCCGCCTTGCTTTTTTTGCTTCTGAATAAAATTTAGGGTTTCATTGTAGGCGATTCTAAAAATCCAGGTACTAAATTCGCTTTCCATTTTAAAGCCATCTAATTTATTCCAAACCTTAATCCATACTAATTGTGCAATGTCATCTGCGTCAGCATGATTGAGCACCATTCTCTTAATTTGATAATATACCTTTTGCTGATGCTTTTGAACCAATTGGGTAAAAACAGCCTCTTTATTGATAGATTGCTGAAATTGAATAATAAGTTCTTGGTCACTTGACATAATATGCTAATGTAACAAATACTTTTAAAAAAAATAGGTATATTTTTGATTGCTTTAAAATATACCTATTTATCTTGTTAGTCAACTATTATAATAGTTGTAATCTACTATACATCATCCTATGAGAAATATCAAAAGCCTCTTTTTATTATTTGCTTTCATCATTTCTATAAAGGCCTGGAGTCAAAAAGGTTTGCAAACGATTTCAAAAAGTGAAACAGAACGAATTGAAAAATATTTATCCTCTGACGAGTTAGAAGGACGTAAAATATATAGCAAAGGGATTGAAAAAGCAGCTTTATTTATTTCAAATGAATTTAAGCAAATTGGTTTAGCTACTTATAATAATAGCAATTCCTATTTACAAATCTTTTCTAATCCAACCACTATAAAAAATAGTAACGCAGTAACCCCGCCAAATGAAAATCTTTCATTGGCAAATGTGGTAGGTGTCATTCCAGGAAAATCACTTCCCAATGAGTATGTCATCTTTTCTGGGCATTATGATCATCTAGGCATCAATGGTTCTAAAGCAGTGGACGGAGATAGTATCTTTAATGGAGCTAATGATGATGCTTGCTAAATATTTTAAAAAGCTGAATAACAATAAACGTACTTTAATTTTTGTGGCTTTTACTGCAGAAGAAGTAGGGGGTGCGGCCTAAGTATTTTTCAAAACAATTTGATCCGATAACTGTCAAAGCAATGTTTAATATAGAAATGATTGGAACTGAAAGCAAGTGGGGTAAAAATAGTGCCTATATTACTGGCTATGAAAAATCAGATATGGGAACTATTTTACAAAAAAATTTAGCAGGTACTGCATTTACATTCTATCCAGACCCTTATACCAATCAAAATCTATTTTATAGATCAGATAATAAAACATTAGCCCGTTTGGGTGTGCCCGCGCATACCATTTCAACTTCAAAAATGGATAGCGAGCCTAATTATCACAAGCCTAGTGATCAATTTGAAACTTTAGATATAGACAATATGACTGAAATAATTAAAGCGATAGCATTAAGTGCACAATCAATTGTGTCAGGAAAAGATACCCCTACTAGAGTAGATACCACACAGCTAAAATAAAATTATAAAGATTCAAATTCGCCCCTGCTTGTATTTTTAATCACTTTATCAGCTTCAAATATTTTACCATTCATGGCTATATAAACACCCACCGGTAAAACTTGAACAAAGGCTAGGGCGCTACCTAGATTAAACATACCATCAGAACTTCCAAATTTATAGGGTACCATGGCCCCGGTGAGCACAATAGTTTTTGTAGGACAATTTTTAGCTAAAAAGGAAGCAGTAATGGTCATTGTATCTGTCCCGTGCGTAATTAATATTTTATTTTCATTGGTATTGTTGCACGCTAGCGCAATCAATTGTCTATCCGCTTCTTCAAAATCAAGGCTATCTTTTAACATTAAGGTTTGTATGGATAAGTCTAATCTACTTCTTCCAAGGGTGAGCATTTCATACAAATGTGTTTCATTAAAATAAAGTGTTCCATTTAATTCATTGTATTCTTTATCAAAAGTACCCCCTGTAATAAAAACTTTAATT
>CAINFN010000049.1 GCA_903848125.1 uncultured Bacteroidota bacterium | reverse complement strand
TCATAAATAGGCATCAATTGTTTACTGATTCCTTTAGTTATAGGATACAATCTAGTACCCGAACCGCCTGCTAATATGATTCCCTTCATAGTAAATTTATTTTTATTGTTCTAAGCTGTTCTTGTATTGCGCGAATGATGGTAATATTTTATCCTTTGCTGACAACAGTAATTCATTAGTGGGCACTTGCCAGTCTATATTTAATTCTGCATCATTGTACATAATACCCACTTCTTTACTAGGGTCATAAAATTCATCGCACTTATAAAAAAAAGTAGCCGCTTCACTTAACACCACAAAACCATGTGCAAAACCCTTGGGTACAAAAAATTGTTTATGATTATCTGCAGTTAACTCAATACTAAAATGTTGACCAAAAGTGGGTGACCCCTTTCTTAAATCTAAAGCTACATCCAAAACAGCTCCTTCCAAAACCCTTACTAGCTTTGATTGTGCAGCAGCGCCTGATTGCATATGCAATCCTCTTAATACGCCTTTTTGTGATCTGGACTGATTGTCTTGCACAAAATTTATAGTTAAGCCTGTAGCCTCGTTAAACTGTTTTTGATGATAAGATTCAAAAAAATAACCACGCGCATCACCATGCACCGTATCATGTAGTATAAAACAATCCTTTAATGGTGTCGCTTCTATTTTCATTGATCTAATTAACTTTTATCATTATCTATTGACGTACAATTATTATCTGTTATCGTACATTGAATTGTAATATTGTTGATATGCCCCGCTGGTTACATTTTCCAACCAAGGTCCATTGCTTAAATACCAATCAATGGTCGCTGCTAATCCTTGTTCAAAAGTAACCGACGGACTCCAACCTAATTCTTTGTTTAATTTAGTAGCATCTATCGCATATCTACGATCATGTCCTGGCCTGTCTTTCACATAAGTAATTAAGGTTTCGCTTTCGCCTTTTGCTCTTCCTAGTTTAACATCCATTTGCGCACACATTACTTTCACTAAATCAATATTTGTCCATTCATTAAAGCCACCAATATTATAAGTATCACCGTTTTTTCCTTTATGAAATATTAAATCAATCGCACGTGCATGATCAATTACATACAACCAATCACGTGTATACAAACCATCCCCATACACTGGCAATGCTTTCTTGTTGATTATATTATGAATGAATAGTGGAATTAATTTTTCTGGAAAATGATTGGGTCCATAATTGTTTGAACAATTAGAAACCACATAAGGCAAATGATAGGTCTCGCCATATGCCCTCACAAAATGATCACTTGCTGCTTTACTTGCAGAGTAAGGTGAGTTAGGATCATAAGCAGTTGTTTCTTTAAACAAACCTTCTTTGCCCAAACTTCCATAAACTTCATCGGTAGAAATATGATAAAATAAATGATCTCTATTTTTATCCCAACCACCTTCATGTGCTTTTTCATAACTCAAATCCCCTTTCCAAAATTCTTTAGCCGTATTTAATAAATTCACGGTGCCAATTACATTCGTGTACACAAAATCTAAAGGAGAAACAATAGATCTATCTACATGCGATTCTGCGGCCAAATGAATGACATCAGTAATAGCATGCTGTTCAAAAATAGCCTTTAAAGTATCCGCTTCTAAAATATTGGCTTTTACAAAATGGTAATTGGGCGCCTTTTCAATGTCCTTCAAATTTTCTAAATTACCGGCATAAGTAAGTGCATCTAAATTAAAGATTTGATACTGAGGATATTTGGTCACCATTAAGCGCACCACATGAGACCCTATAAAACCCGCTCCGCCTGTAATTAATATGTTTTTTTGCATCTGAATTTGTATCTTACAAATATATTAAAATAGCGCTATTTATCGTTAAGAAATTTATAATATAATCTACTATGAATCAGCAAAGATATTATTCCTTAGATGTATTCAGAGGAGCTACTGTAGCCCTTATGATTTTGGTAAATAACCCTGGTTCTTGGGCCAATATTTTTAGTCCTTTGGGTCATGCTAGTTGGCATGGATGCACCCCCACTGATTTAGTTTTTCCTTTCTTTTTATTTGCGGTAGGAAATGCCTTATCATTTGTGATGCCCAAATTACAAAACGCTGGTCCTTCAGAATTTTGGTCTAAAGTGATTAAACGAACCTTTTTAATTTTTGCTATCGGTTTATTTTTAAACTGGAGTCCATTTGTAAAATGGTCCGATACAGGCTTAGTTTTTAAACCCTGGGAAAATGTGCGCATTCTTGGTGTTTTGCAACGCATAGCACTTTGTTATTTTTTCGCTTCCATCATCATTTATTATGGTAAATCAAAAATAGCCTTGTTTATAGGTATGATGATTTTAGTCATTTATTGGGTACTCACTTATGCACTAGGTGAAGTAGGACATCCATTTAGTTTGTCTGGTTATTTTGGGAATACAATTGATCAATCTGTTTTAGGAATCACACATATTTATAAAGGCGAAGGGGTACCCTTTGATCCTGAAGGAATCACCAGCACTTTTCCAGCCATCGTGGAAGTAATTTTAGGATTCTTAGTAGGCGAATACATACAATTAAAAGGAAAGAATTTTGAGATGTTGGCGCAACTTCTTTTGACGGGTGTACTGCTTGTTTTAGTTGGCTATATATGGGACTTTAGCTTTCCCATTAATAAAAAAATATGGACCAGCAGTTACGTATTATACACTGCTGGATTAGCTATCATTACTTTAAGTATGTTAATTTATTTACTTGAATTTAAAAATATAAGAGGTGCATGGACTAAGTTCTTTGACGTATTTGGCAAGAACCCTTTATTTGTTTTTGTTTTAAGTGGATTCTTACCTCGTGTATTAGCATTATTAAGATGGGTAGATCATACTGATGCAGAAGGAAAACCAGTTTATACCAATGCTTTACCTTGGTTTTATGAACATGTTTTAAAAAACGTAGCAAGTGATTTACGCATTGGATCCCTGCTCTATGCTTTATGTATGGTCACTTTTTTTGGTGTACTCGCCCATTTACTAGATAAAAAGAAAATCTATATAAAAGTATAAATCAGAAAAAGTGAGAATTTACTTGAAAAGTATTTCTGCTTTTTCAATATTCTCAGGCTTCCCGACGTCTAGTAAAAGCCCGTCACTATGATCATAAGATCCTATTGTATGGGTAGAGGCAATTTGCAAATAAGCATCTATTAATGAAAATTTACTCGTTAAATTTAATGCCTTAAAAAAAGAAGAGTGTATAATTTGAATGCCGCTAAATGCCTTGGCTATAATGGTTTCAGCAGTAGCAGTTTTATTTTTATCAACCGCCCACTTTTCTTCAAGGGTATTGTTATTTTTCCAGCCAACTAAATTTCCTGAACTAGTAAACAATAAATTTCTGCTTGATGTTCGATTGGTGACAGCTAAAGTGGCAATATAATTTTCAGTGTCATTTGAAAGCGCCTTATCTGCAGCAATCAATTTATTTAAATCTAAATTGGTTAAAATATCTGCGTTCATCACCAACCAAGCTGTCTCTTTTTCGAAAAATGGCTTTGCAAATAACACGCCTCCCCCAGTTTCTAATACCTCGCTACTTTCATCAGAAATATACACTGTGCTTCCCCAGCCAGCATTAATATCAACAGCCTCTATTATTTGATTGGCAAAATGATGCACATTAACAACTACCTCTTTTATACCATATTGCTGTAAATATTCAATGTTCCTTTGCAACAGAGATTTTCCATTGACCATCGCCAATGCCTTGGGATGTGAATTGGTAAATGGCTTAAGCCTTGTTCCTAAACCTGCTGCTAAAATCATTGCCCGCATAAAATACTATTTAACCCAATTGTCTCTATTGGTATGTGTAATCAAAGTTTTTATTTTATACTTATTTCTCAGGTGTCTAGCAGTTTGTTCTGCTGCAAATACACTTCTGTGTTGTCCTCCTGTGCAGCCAAAATTAATTTGTAAGGATTCAAATCCTCTTTGCAAATAATCTTCTACCGTAATGTCTATTAGATCCCACACACTATTTAAAAACCCATTCATTTTCGTTCTTTGTTCTAAAAAATCTTGCACAGGCTTGTCTAAACCTGATTGCTTTTTATATTCCTCTACCCTTCCTGGATTTAAAATTCCACGCATGTCAAACACAAAGCCACCGCCATTATCGGAACCATCTGCTGGTATGCCTTTTTTATAACTAAAGCTATTGATGGTAATCACCAATGGGGTTTGCTCGTTTTCTTTAGGTGGTGTAAATCTTTGAATTACTTCTTCACCCACCATCCAATGTAAGATGGAAGCAAAAACAGGCGTGTCTTTATCTAAGGAATAGGTCTTTAAAAAACTTTTTAAATTTTCTAAACCCAAAGGAATACTAGTTAAGAAATGTGCCTTTCTTTCAAACAAGCCTCTAAAACCATAAGCACCTAAAACTTGCAAGAGTCTTAATAATACAAAACCATTATACTGTTTTTTAAAGTCTTTTGCCTCTAAGGGGCTCGGTAATAATTTTTGTAATTCAGTAATATAATGATCTAATAATTTTTCTTTCCATTCATTAGATAGCGCTGCTTTGGCCTGCCATAACAAGGAAGCTACGTCATAAGGCAGGCCACCTTGCATGCCACCTTGGAAGTCTATAAAATACACTTCCCCATTTTGTACCATAATATTTCTGCTCTGAAAATC